>JALSRY010000329.1 GCA_026984555.1 Phycisphaerae bacterium | reverse complement strand
GCTCGAAAATGTGCGCGGCGGCAAAACGGTCCAGCGGTTGGCCGCTCACCGCCTCGACGATTTCCGCGCACAGAATCGCGTTGAGGCAACTGTACACCACTGTCTTACCCGGTGGACGCAACGGTTGGATGTCGCGAATAGCCGCGCGGATCGCGCGCGGACAGGGGTAGCCCGCCGACGCAATCAGCTTCCGGCGTTGGGCGGCACCGACATACGGGGGCAAACCGGAAGTATGTGTCATCAGGTGGCGGATGGTGATCGCTTTCTTGCGGCCCCGGGCGAACTCCGGCAGGTACTTGCCCACCGGGTCGTCGAGGCTCAGCCGACCGCGCTGGACGAGAATCATCAGGCTCGTGCCGGTCGCGATCGGCTTCGTCATCGAGGCCAGATCGAAGATCGCATCGTCGCGCATGGGTACGCGGCGCGGTTCGACCCGCAACCAGCCATAGGCTTTTTGCCAGGTCTCGAAGCCCCGGCCCGTCCTGCGACCCACGGCGATGACAGCGCCGGGAATGTGTCCGGCATCGAGCAAGTCCGGCACGATTGCGTCGAGCGTCTCTTCGACCGCCCCGATCGAATGGTCGAGCGGGCGCGTCGTCAGCGTGAGGTGCCAGCGCCACTGATCGAAGTAGAGGTTGTGCCCGTCGATCTCGATCTCGCCGCGCTGGAAATCCCACGGTTCGCTGCGAAAGCCGGTCTTGGGCGGGCAGAGCGTCCGCCCGTAATCCGCGTTGACGATCAGACGCCAGGGGTCGAGGTGGCCGCAGTAGAAGTCGCGCACGCGCGGGTCGGGGTGGTCCTGAATGCCGTAGGAAACATCCGCCGGCAACCAGCCCCAGGGGCGCACGTAGAACTCGGACCAGTCGTGCATGTTCCAGCGGCCAGGCAGCGTTTGCCACCCGGACTGCCAGCGTGCCGGCACGCCCGCCGCCCGGCACAGCGTGATGAACAACATTCCCTGGACCCCGCAATCTCCCCGGCGGGTGCGCAGGGCCTTTTGCGACAGGCTGCGGATCGTGCTGTACTCGCGCTCGGAACACCACGGGATGTTGCGGGACACCCAGCGAAAAATACGCCGGGCACGCAACAAGGGGTTGGTTTCCTCGCCGACGATCCGGGCCGCGAGCCGGCGAATCTCCGGCGTCAAGAGGATGTGCGGGGGGCGTTCGGCCGTGCAGGTCCGAAACAGGTCGCTGTCGCGATCGTACGGTTGGACGTCGGCGGGGTCGAGGTGGGGGATATACGCGCGTGTCGTGAACTCGAACTCGGCGACGAATCTCGGCGGGGCGGGCGAATCGCCGAGCGTCGTCTCGAAATACACCGTTCGCTGCGGGCAGTTGGGCGGGGCCACGACGCCGCCGGACGGCTCGGTGCGGATCAGGCGAATATCGTTCTGCTGGCGGGTTGGCCGCGGAAACGGCAGCCAGCAGCGGACTTTCGCACCCGGCCGAACGCGCGGACAGCCCCGCTTGACCACCAGCTCGTAGCGCACCCGGTGACGGACGGGATGCACCAACGGCGAACCGGCCTCGTCGGCTTCTTCGAGCAGACGGGCAAGGTGACCAGGCAGGTCGAAACCGCCCGCGGGGGTGGGGTGGGGACACCGCCGTCGCCGAGCCTCGGCGCAGGTGCGAAAAAGGTTGCCGGGTTCGGCGGCGAAGTAGCGGATCGCGCCGTCGATCATCCGACACTGGAGCTTCCCGGCACGCCGCCAGCGGTCCATGTCCGCCGGCGTCACGTCGGGAATCTCACGCCGCAAGCGTGCGAGAAGCTCGGCGGGCGTCAGGCGAAAGTCATGCTCGATCCGGCGCAGAATCTCCAGCTCGATCTCGTACGGGTCGTCAACCGGACTGTCGGGCGCGGACATGTGTCGGCGCAACAACGCCCGCGCCTCGGCGAAATGCCCCCCGTCGGCCAGCGCCCGCGCTCGCAGCACCGCGGGCGGCGCCGGCGGCTCCGCAGCGGGCGCTCGCCCCGCAAACAGAACCATCCAGACACCACACACCACCACCCACCGGCGCGCAAGAGCGAACATGATTCCCTCGCTGCGAATCACCCCCGACACGCTTCCCAGCCAACCCGCGCCGGTGCCACCTTCCGCCTGCGCCATGGCCTCACCAACCGGCCCTGACTACGGCGCCGGCACTTCCACCCAAAACCAACCCCGCAGATCCCCCCGCTTGAAGCCCGTCGCCCGATCCGACGGATAATCGGCCGCCAGCGCCTGCCGGATCTTCGGCGGTATCTGCTCAGCGGCGCCATGACACAACAGGCAGCGGGCCTTGAGCTTGATTGGGTAGAGGCTTGCGACCGTCCCCCGCGGCCCGACGAGGTGGACCGGGTGGTCCACGCGCCGATCGACGTAAGGAATCGCCCACGTCGGCGGAGCATTGTTCGGGTTGCGCAGCTTGTACGACGTGCGCCCGATCCGGACGCCGAACTCCCGGGAAACCTCCGTCGCGATGCGTGGCGCCATCTCGTGACACACGCCGATCGCCGGCGCGGGGTCGTCGCCCGAGATCGCACCGGCCAGCGCCTCTTGCAACCGCTTGAGCAGCGCGTCGCGGGCCTGCGCGCCACGCTCCACCTGCTTGGCCTGCGCCGCCGACAGTTCATCGGCCGCACGCGGCGTCCAAGGGGTGGTCGGGCCGGTCGCGGGACGACTGGCGGCCGGCTGCGTGGAAGCGACTCCGGCCGGGGTTCGCCGACAACCGGCGGCGATGATCCCGGCCGCCACACAGCAACTCAGCAGGGCAACGATGCGCATGTTCGGGCCTCCTCGACCGGTCACCGGCGGACCACCCTACCGCCGGCCACCGCTATTGTGCCACGCCGCCCCGTCTGCGCACAGGCGTCTCGGCCGCAACCACTCCGCCGGTTTCGCGCCGGTCGCGACGTTCCACCAACATCATATGCGGGATGCGACGGCCCGCGCCGCCGCTGCCGGCGAACGCGGGGACGCATCGTACCCGTGGATGGAAACTCAACTGCGTTCGAGCTTGTGGATGAACC
>JALSRY010000328.1 GCA_026984555.1 Phycisphaerae bacterium | reverse complement strand
TGCGCGCCGACACGTTGCCCCACCCGGCGACGGCGCCGGCGGCGATCGCGACGCAGATGAACTACCTGATGGAGCACTACCTCGAGCTGCAGAAGCGGTTCGCATCGGACAGCACGACCGGCGTGGCGAGAAACGCGTTGGGCCTGGTGGGCGCCGCTGATGCGATTCTGGCACATCTTGGCGACGAGGACGTGAAACTCCCGCCGGAATTCGGGCAGGCCGTGCGCAGGTTGCGGGCCGCGGCGCTCAAGACGACGGGCAAGGACCTCGATGCCGACCGCGTGACGTTCGTCGAGATGGGGTCGGCGATGCGCACGTTGGTGAAGTATGTGCGGCCGGATCGGAAGCGCTACCCGAAGATTTACATTTTCCACTGTCCGATGACCAAGGGCGACTGGCTCCAGACGTCGGACGTCATGTCGAACCCGTTTTATGGCTTCAAGATGCGGGATTGCGGTAAGCCGGTGGAGACGCGGTAACGACATCCCGTCGGCGCGGGTCTGTCGCGGGCGGTTTGCTCCGGCGTCGAACCGGAGCCACAGGGCAGAGGGACGATACGCATGATTGCCAGGATCATCGAAGCTTGTGGGCGCAATCGGCTGCTCGTGTTGCTGTTGACCGGGTTTGTCGTGGCGGGCGGCGTGTGGACGATTTTCAACATCCGCCTCGACGCCATCCCCGATCTGTCCGACGTGCAGGTCATCATCTTCACGGAATACCCCGGCCAGGCGCCGCAGGTTGTCGAAGACCAGGTCACATATCCGCTGACGACCGCGATGCTCGCCGTGCCGTATGCGAAGGTCGTGCGCGGCTATTCGTTTTTCGGCCTTTCGTTCGTCTACATCATCTTCGAGGACGGGACGGACATCTACTGGGCGCGTTCGCGGGTGCTGGAATACCTCAACTATGTGTCGAGCCGGTTGCCGGCCGGTGTGTCGCCGCAGCTCGGCCCGGACGCGACCGGCGTGGGCTGGGTGTACGAGTACTCGATTCGCAACGGGTACTACTGTCCGGAGCATCCCAACGGGATGTACTACGATCCGGCCGACCCGGACAAGTGGTACGCGACAGTCGAGGAAGCTCCCGCGAAAACCCGCGATCGGCTCGTGCGCAAGCGCATCTTCGATCACGGTGGCCTTTGTCCGTGGGATCACAAGACGCCGCTCAAGCTGGCCGAGTACGACCTGTCCGAGCTACGCTCGATGCAGGACTGGTATTTGCGTTTCGAGCTCACGGCGGTCAACGGCGTGGCGGAGGTCGCGCCGGTCGGCGGGTTCGTGCGGCAATACCAGGTCGTGGTCGACCCCGACCGTTTGCAGGCCTACCACATCCCGCTCAAGGAAATCCGCACCGCAATCCAACGCTCGAACAGCGACGTGGGTGGTCGCGTGATGGAGATGTCCGAGACCGAGTACATGGTGCGTGGGCGGGGCTACCTGGCCCGGCTCACGCCGGCGCAGGTCCGCGCGGCGCGGGAGGCGGGCATGCCGATTTCGCGCGTGCGGGCCCGGCAGGGCATCGAAGACCTCAAGAAGATCGTGATCCGCGTCAACCCCGAGGGCACGCCGGTCTACCTGCGTGACGTGGCGGATGTGCGGCTGGGGCCGGACCTGCGTCGCGGGCTGGCCGAGTCCGACGGGCAGGGCGAAGTCGTCGGGGGGATCGTGGTGATGCGTTTCGGGGAAAACGCGCTGAAAGTGATTCGCGACGTCAAGAAACGCATCGACGAGCTGCGCGCCGGGCTGCCGCCGGGCGTGGATGTGGTCACGGAGTACGATCGCTCCGCGCTGATCGAGCGCGCGGTGGACAATCTGAAGGAGAAGCTGATCGAGGAGATGATCGTCGTCGCGATCATCTGCACGATCTTCCTGTTGCATTTTCGCAGTAGTTTCGTGGTGATTTTCGTACTGCCGACGGCGGTGCTCGCGAGTCTGATCGTGATGAACGCGATGGGCATCAACGCGAACATCATGAGCCTGGGCGGTATCGCGATCGCGATCGGGGCGATGGTGGACAGTTCGATCGTGATGGTCGAGAACGCGCACAAACACTACGAACGCGACAAGGGCAAGAAGCCGCACGCCGAGATCATGATCGAGGCCGCCAAGGAAGTCGGCCCGACGTTGTTCTTCTCGCTGGTGATCATCACGGTCAGCTTCCTGCCGATCTTCGTGCTCGGTGAGCAGAGCGGCCGGCTGTTCAAACCGCTGGCGTTCACCAAGACGTTCGCGATGGGCGCGGCGGCGATCCTGGCGGTCACGGTCGTCCCCGTGCTGATGATCTACTTCATCCGCGGGCGCATCCCCAACGAGCAGACCAACCCGATCAGCCGCGTCTTGCAGCGCATGTACGAGCCGTTTTTCCGGCTCGCGATGAAGGGCAAGTACCTGACGCTGCTGATCGCCGCGGCGCTGGTGTGCAGCGCCGTCCTGCCGCTCCAGAAGTATATCTGGGGCCGGCAGGTGATCGGCGACAAGCTGCCGATGCTCAAGCTGTCGAGCCAGATCGGCAGCGAGTTCATGCCGCCGCTGGACGAGGGCGACCTGCTCTACATGCCGACGACGGACCCGGGCATCAGCATCACCAAGGCCCGCGAGCTGCTCCAGCAGACCGACGCGCTGATCAAGACGTTTCCCGAGGTGCACCACGTCTTCGGCAAAATCGGCCGATCCGAGACCGCGACCGACCCGGCCCCGCTCAGCATGATCGAAACCACGATCATGCTCGAGCCGGACAAGAGCAAATGGCGGACGCGCGGCTTCGATCGCTGGTTTTCTTCCCTGCCGGACTGGGCCAAGCGGTACACCGGGCTGGACTACTTCTGGCCCGAGAGCCGGCCGATCACGATCGACGAGCTGACCTACGGCTGGGACGAGCCGGACGGGACGCACGTGCCCGGGCTCGATGACGTGGTCTCTTTCCCCGGGCTGACCAACGCCTGGACCATGCCGATCAAGACGCGGATCGACATGCTCAGTACCGGCATCAAGACGCCGGTCGGTATCAAGATCATGGGTGA
>JALSRY010000327.1 GCA_026984555.1 Phycisphaerae bacterium | reverse complement strand
CTGCTCGATCTGTGCTTTTGTCCGGCGTGTCGTCAGGCGGCGCTCGCCGCCGGCGTCGATCCCGACCAGGCAGCCCGCAGCGTGCGCCAGCATCTGCTCGACGCCTTGCGTGAAGCCCCCGACGCGACCCGCGAACGCCTGAAACAGGACGAGGTGCTCGCCGGATACGTCGCCGCCCGGCGGACCGCCGCCGCGGCCTGGCAACGCGAGTTGATCGCGCGTCATGCCGATTGCCGGTGGTATCACGTCTGCGACGCCCCCACGCCGAACCTGCCGTGGGACCGGGAGCCACCGGCGGGCGACACGGCATGCACGCGGATCCGGCGTGGGCTGGTGGGCGACACGGCGGTGTCGGGCGCGCCAGGGCCCGCGGAAGGCCGCATTCTCCCGGCGTGGCGACCCGTGGTCACGCGACCGGATCGGCTCGTGCGCCTGGTAGCGGAAGCGGCGGGACGGGTCGCCGGTCCGATCGAGTTTGCCGGCATCGAGGAGGCTCCGCCGGATGTCGTGGACTGGCTTCGCCAGGCGTTGCGCTACGCACGGCGATAGGCGCCAGCCCGGCGCGGAAGGGTTACGCCGCGAGATGTCGCGTGGTCGGCGGTGATACGGTGATACATCGTGTTTTTTTGGTTGGTTCTGCCCGAAAGCCGATCTATCATTTTGGGGAAGACAAGCGGTATCGCCGCTTGCGCCGGCGTATCGCCGGGCCGCCAACATCCCGCCCCCAGGCCCGCTCCGGTCGCCGCCAGCCCGACAGGATGACGCTATGTCCGCACTCGATCAGCAGGTTCAAGCCGCCCGTCGCCGTCTTGCGACCAACATTCTGCTCGAACGTCTGGCCCAGGGGGTGCTCGCGGCGGCGGTGCTGTGGATGCTCGTCGTGATCGTGGAGCGGGTTTTCGGGCTGGGGATTCCCCTTCGCGCGGCGGGGCTGGCCGCGGGGGTGGTGGGGCTGGTGCTCGTCGTGGTGGGGGTGGTTCGCCGGCGGGTCAGTCCATTGCGGGCGGCCGTCGTGCTCGACGCGACCGCGGGACTCAAGGAGCGCGTCAGCACCGCCGTCACCTGCCGCGACAACCCCGACCCTTTCGCCCAGGCTGCCGTGCGCGATGCAGAACGGCGGGTCGCCCGGGTACACGTCCCGGCCCACGTGCGCCGCAGCGCTCCGGATTTGTGGCCGTGGTCGCTGGCGGCGGTGGTCGCGGCGGCAGTCGTGTTCCAGTTCATGCCCCAACTCGACGTGTTGGCGAACGAAGCGGCGCCGTCCGCGACGAACACGCAACAGGTCAAGCAGGCCCGGGAAATCGAGACGGTTCTCAACAAACGGATGGAGAGCATCCGCCGCCAGGTCGCCGATACGCCCGGAATGGCCGACCTGGCCGACGAGCTGAAGCAGCTCAAGCTCCCCGATCGGCCGTTGATGACGCCGGAGGACATTCGGCGCGAGGCGGTCAAACGGATCGACAAGGTGGCGGACAAGCTCAAGCAGCGGCTGGACGCCGACGCGCTCAAGGCGCTCGATCGGCTGAAGCGTGACCTGGCCAAGCTCCGAACGCCTCCGGGCGATGATCCGGCCTCGAAGCTGGGCAAGGCGTTGGCCGCCGGCGACATGCAGGGCGCCAAACAGGCATTGGCGCAGCTCAAGAAAAGCCTCGAACAGGCCGCCCAGGAGAGCGCCGACCCGGAAACGAAGCGCAAGCTGGAACAGATGCGCAAGAAGCTCGACGAACTTTCCAAGCAGCTCAACAAGCTCGGCGACGACAAACAGTCGGTCAAGGATCTGCAAAACAAGGGGGGGCTCTCGGAGAAACAGGCCAAAGAGCTGATGAAAAAGCTCGCGGGCAAGAACGCTCGGCAAATCGCCAGACAGTTGCAAAAAGAGCTGGCCAAGTCCGGGTTGACCAAGCAGCAGATCCAGCAATTGGCCAAGAAAATCGCACAGAACATGAAAGCCCGCCAACAACTCAAGCAACTCGCCCAGAGCATGGCCAATGCCGCGCAAGCCTGCCGGCAATGCCAGGGAACCCAGCAGGGCAAGCAAGGAGGCCGGGGGCAGTCGTCCGCCGGCCTCCAGCAGGCGATGCAGCAGCTATCGCAGCTCGAGATGGCCCAACAGATGGCCCAGGAACTTCAGGCGCGCCTCGCGGAGCTCGACCAGTTGAAACAGGGCGCATGCCAAGGTGGGGGCGACAACCTCGGTCCCCAGGACCCGAACCAGATCGGCGCACAGTCCAACAATCTGGGGCGCGGCTACGGCAGCCACGTCGGCAAGAAGCGCGGCGCTCACAAGTACCGCTCGCAGTTCGAACGCGCGCGCATGGGTAAGGGGCAGATCATCGGCGAGCAGTTGTTCAACGGCCCGCAGATCAGGGGACAAGCCACCGCCGAGGCACGCCAGGCCGTGCAAGCGGCCGTGCGCGACGCGGAAGACGCCGTTGAACGGGAACAGGTGCCCCGCCAGTACGAGCAGGTGGTGCGGAGCTACTTCGAGCGCCTCGCCGGCCTGATGGGGTCCGGCGACCGGACCGCCGGCGAGAAAAAACCGGCGGCCTCGGGCGGCGACCAGAAACCCCAGCAAAAGGCGGAAAAACAGGGGGACTGAGCCGTCTCGCGCGTCCGTCAGCGCCGCCGCGTCCATGTCTCGTCGGCGTAACGGTGCCGCCGGCGATTCACATCATCGAGGGCCGTGGTCGTCCAAGCGGCGTCGTGGGGCGACAAACCCAGCGCCTGTGCCAGTCGGCTCGTGAATCCCGCGACCCAGCGCTCGACACGTTCGGGGGGCGGCTCGCCCAGGTCCGCGCCCGGATGGGCGGCGAACCGCCGTCCCAGCAGGAGCGAACCGTGTTGGAGCACGCGGCCCGGCACACGCCGCTGGGCGCTGCCGAGCAATTTCCTGGCACCGACGAGCAGGTCGGTCTGCCCCGGTTTTTCAAAGCAGAAAAACGGGCCGCGGCGTGGTGAAGGAAAGGGGTAGCTCTCGGGGGCCAGCTCGCCGGCGATTCCGTCGTCGGCCAGCACGGACCGCCACAACTCGTGC
>JALSRY010000326.1 GCA_026984555.1 Phycisphaerae bacterium | reverse complement strand
ATCAGGTCTTCCTTGCAAATCAGCTTCAGACCGTCGGCCGGCGACTGCGCCCAGCCATGCCAGCAACCCACACGCATCGGCCCCAGCCGCGACTGGATGTGACCGGAAATCTTCCGCTCCCACCAGATCAGAAAAACCGCCAGCACCGACACGAAACCGAGCACGCCCAACACCCCGATGATGTCGCGCACCAGCGAACTCTGCACCAGCCACAACAACCATCCCGGAGCGGAGCTGCCGATCATCCGGGCTCCCTCCGCGAGCTGGTCGGTGCTCAGCCATTGGCCGGCGGTCGCCTTGCCCGCCTCGACCAGCGCCGCCTGGGCCCCCACGCAGGCATGCAGCAGCAGCGCAACAGCCCACGTCAGCAGGCACGTCACGACGACCGCCGCCAGGAAAATCAACCCCGCCGTCCGGCTGACAACCGGCGCAAGCGCCCGGTAGGACGCCACGGCAAGTCCGGCCACGGCCCCGCTGACTCCGCGAAACTGCTTGGGTGGCCGCTCGGGCCAGGGTACGTACGTTTTCATCATGTTCCCCGTCGCAAGAAACGGAGAGTATACGCGCCGCGGCCGGCAGGTAAAGCAGCCCAACCACTCCGCGCGCAAAGAGAGTCGATGGGAATCGGCGACCGCCGAGGCCTCCGGGACCGACCCGCTCGGCTGACCGGACCGCGGACCCGGGCATGCGTGCCG
This sequence comes from Phycisphaerae bacterium, assembly GCA_026984555.1. Taxonomy (GTDB): domain Bacteria; phylum Planctomycetota; class Phycisphaerae; order UBA1845; family Fen-1342; genus JALSRY01. Next base: position 2,340 of record JALSRY010000326.1, on the reverse strand, counting down.
CTCGGTCGAATCGCACCGGAGGGGCGGGGATATGAAAAAAGCCCGCCAAAAAAGGCGGGCTCTCATGGAGGCGGGGGGAATCGAACCCCCGTCCCGGTGCACTTCAGCCTGGGCTTCTACGTGTGTAGTCGGCTTATTTCACGGCGCTGAGCTCTTGGCAGACCAACCGACGGGTCATCCGCGAGCCGAGCCCGGCTGTTTCTCGTTCGCACGCCGCCAGGCAGCGGGCCGGCCGAAGCCATCCCACGCACGAACCAGCCTGCAATCGACGTCGGGAACCGCTAGCAGGCGTCGCGGGCCGACGGGTTGCCTAGTTAGGCAGCCAAACGGTAGCCATCATTGGCATGTAATTGGTGTGCCAGGTGTTTTACGAGGCCTCCTGACAACCTCGACACGCCACCCAGACCTCAACCTGCCCGGTCGAAGCCAGTCGCCCCCGGCATTCGGTGCACTCCCTGTCAAAGAACACCGTGCCCACGCGGTCCCAATCGACCACCGCGGGCCGGCACGCCTCACTAGAGTATACGCCCGTCGCTTGCCCGGGAACACAAAAAGTGACCCCCGCGAGCCGCCGCCGGATTACGCGGTCCGCGATGTTCCGGGCGGCGTGAGCGGAACGCGCAGCTCCTGCCCGCCGCGGAGCGTGGCCGCGTGGCCGGCGATTTCCGCGGGAAGTTCGACATCGTTTCGGCCTTGCCCGCGCACGACGACCTGACGCCGGTCGATCTCCACCTCGAACACCTCGCCGCGCAGCGTCAGCTTGAACGCGAGGCGTTTCCAATGCGGGGGTAGATGCGGGTCGATCCGCAAGGGAGGGGCGAACGGGCTGACGCCGGCCAGACCGAAAACCAGGGCGAGCCACGCGCCGGCGAGCGCCGTGCCGTGCAATCCCTCGCTCGTGTCGCCGCGGCGGGTGAGGGCCGGGTCGAGGTCCATCCCCGCCGAGATGATGAGCTGCCGATACGCCTCGTCCACCTCCCCGAGCCGGGCCGCCATGATCGCGTTGATGGCGTAGCTCATGGAGGAAAAGTCCATGCTCCGCGGCTTGTAGAACTCCCAGTTGGCCCGCAACGTCTGCTCGTCGAACTCGTCGCGAAAGAGCGCAAGCGCCATCACCACGTCGGGCTGGTTGAGCGCCTGGTATGGCGAAACGGGCGCAAACCACTCGCGCCGATCCTCGAGCAGGTCGTCGGGCACCGGCTGAAGCTGGTAAAACCCCTCGAACTGCTCGTAAATCCGCGTCTCCGGGTCATAGAGCAACACGAGCCGGTCGGCGATCTCGCGCCAGCGGCGGGGCTCGTCGTCGCCGAGTTGCAACCGCCGACAAACGTAGGCCCAGGCGTGTTCGTCGCGGCGGCGCAGCGCATCGAGCGTGTCCGCCGCCCAGCGCAAATGGCGGCGGACAAGGTAGTTCGTGTAGAAGTTGGCCGTGCTGTCGCAGTGGGCTTCGTCGGGACCGGCGACGTGCGAGAGGACGTAGCGCCGGCGATGGGGATCGTAGCTGCCGCGAGACGCATAGAACCGGGCCGTCTCCACCAGCAGGGCCAGCCCACGCTGTTCCAGGAACTCCTCGTCGCCGGTGGCGTGGTAATACTGCATCAGGCTGTAGGCCACGTCGGCGTTGACGTGGATGTTGGTGTGGGTGAAGCGGTACCAGCGCCCCAGGCACTCCTCGCCATACGGGCCCGCCTGCCACGCGAGCTTGGCACCCTCGTAGCCGAGCTGCGCCGCGATCTGGCGGCCATACCGCAGACCGTGGTAGCGGAAGTTGAGGCACCTCCGGGCCAGGTCGGGAAACGTGTACGTGTACAGCGGGACGATGTAAAGATCGGTGTCGTAAAACGTGTTTCCCTGATACGCCTCACCCGAAAGCAGCTTGCACGGAACGCTCAGCCGGTCGCTGTGGCGCGGCGCCGCGGCCAGCACATGGTGCAACGCGAAACGCAGGTATCGCTGCGCAAGGTCGTCACCCCCGATGCACACATCCGCCCGCTCCCAAAGCTCCGCCCAGTCCTCGCGCTGCTGCTCGAGGGCCGCGTCGAACCCCAGCTCGGCGGCGGCCGCAACTTCCGCGTCGTACTCCACCGCCACCCCGTGCCGCGCGTCTTCCGAACCGGCCAGTACCACACTCCGATCGAGCGTGATCGCCTCGCCGCGGCGACCGGCAAACTCGTACTCGGCGTACACGGCTTCGTGTTCCACCACGCCGCGCACCGGCGTCTCTCCAGCCACACCCGCCACCACCGTCCCCACCGCGACCCGCACGTCGTGTCGCCGGGCGAGTGTCTGCACGCGCATGACACACCGGCCCGCCCGATCCGCCGCAGCGTCGAGAATCAC
>JALSRY010000325.1 GCA_026984555.1 Phycisphaerae bacterium | reverse complement strand
CCCGAAGCGATGGGCCCAGGGGACGTTGAACGCGGCCACGGGGGACGATTCGGTCAGGCCGTACCCTTCCATGATTTCGATGCCGAACCGTTCGGCGAAAGCCTTGGCGATGGGGGCGGGTAGAGGTTCGCCGCCGCTGATGGCGAGTTTGAGCGAGGCGAGGTCCGCGGGGTCGGCGTTTTTCATGCGGGCGAGGACGCCGTACATACTGGCGACGGCCATGAAGACGGTCACCTTTTTCTCGGCGATCGTTCCGACCACGGCGACGGGGCTGAAGCGTGGCAGAAACCAGGCCGTGGCGCCGAGCAGCAGGGGGGTGACGGTCATGGCGGTGAACCCGAAGCTGTGGAACTGGGGGATGACGCTGAGGAAGACCTGCTCGGGGGTCATGCGCGCGTGCTGGATGCAGGCGTGGGCGTTCTGGACGAGGTTTTCGAAGGTCAGGCAGACGCCCTTGGGGCGGGCGGTGGTGCCAGAGGTGTAGATGATGACGGCGGTGTCGGTGGGGTCGGCATCGGGGGCGCTGGTGGCTCCGGGGGCGAGCGTTTGGGCGTTGAGCAGGAGCGTGCGCAGGCCGGTGGGTCGCAACGCCTCCGCGAAGTGATCGATCGTGACGACCAGATCGAGTCCGGCGTCGGCGATGATGGTGCCCAGCTCGCGGGGGCCCAGCAGGAAGTTGAGCGGCACCGGCACGCGGCCGGCGTACCAGCAGGCGAAGATGGCCGCGGCGCAGGCGGACGATGTGGGCGCCATGATGCCGACGTGGGGCCGGGTGGTCGCGGCAGCGATGCGGCCGGCCAGGCCGCAGGCGACCGCCCGCAGGCTGCGATAATCGAGGATGAGGTTCTGGTCGCAAGCGGCGGGGGCATCGGCGCGGTTCGCGACGGTTTGCTCGAATTCGGCCAGCAGCGGGTGCATGTGTTTCCCTCGTTTGCAAGGCACATCGCCGAGCGCGGGGGCGGCGGGATGGCTACAGGTCGGCGAACATGGCTTCGACGAATGCCTCGGGATCGAACGGTTCGATATCGTCTACGCCCTCGCCGAGGCCGACGAACTTGACCGGGATATCGAACTGGTCACGGATGCCGACGACGATGCCGCCCTTGGCCGAGCCGTCGAGTTTGGCGAGCATCAGCCCGGTGACATCGACCACGTCGGAAAAGACTTTCGCCTGCTGGAGCGCATTTTGGCCGATGGTGGCGTCGAGCACGAGGAGAACTTCGTGGGGGGCGTCGGGAATATGTTTGCGGACGACGTTGCGAATCTTGCCCAACTCGCGCATCAGGTGATCCTGGGTGTGCAGGCGTCCGGCGGTGTCGAGGATGATGAAATCGACGCCGCGGGCCACGCCGGCCTGGCAGGCATCGAACGCGACGGCGCCGGGATCGCTGCCGGGTTGATGCTTGACGATATCGACGCCGCACCGCTCGGCCCAGATGGTCAACTGGTCGATGGCGGCGGCGCGGAACGTGTCGCAGGCTCCGAGGAGCACGGTATGGCCCTGTTTGACGAGCCAGTTGCAAAGTTTGGCGACGCTGGTGGTTTTTCCGGAACCGTTGACACCGACGACGAACACGACAGTGGGGCCGGCGGAGGCGCGGTTGAGGGCGCGGTCTGCTTCGCTCCATGTGCTGGCGATGCGTTGTTTGAGAAAGGGGAGGATTTCCTGGGCTTCGCTGATCTGTCCCGCCTTCCATGCCGCGCGAATCTCGTCTTGCAGGGCCATGACGGCGCGCGGTCCCATGTCGCCGACGAGCATCGCGTCGGCCAGCTCATCGAGTAGTGCGTCGTCGATCTTGCGCCCGAAGGTCAGGACGTTGCGCAGCCCGCTGACGAGCTTGTCGCGCGTGCGCGCGAGGCCTTTCTTGAAACGATCAAACAACCCCATTGCTACCTTCCGTGTGTTCGCGGTGGTTGGGCAGCGGAGGGGTGGGCGGTTCGGCGAACGGCCCGCCGGCGGTCTCCGCGCTGATTTCCCGGTACATGGCGTCGAGCACGCCGTTGACGAACGCGGGGGAGTCCGCATCGCCGAAGCGGCGGGCGAGCTCGATCGCCTCGTTGATGATGACCTGCGGCGGCGTCTCGGGCCATTCCAGCAGCTCGTGCAAGCCGAGCCGGAGGACGTTGCGGTCCACGGGAGTCATGCGTGAGAGGCTCCAATGGGCGGCGGCGGCGGCGAGTCGGCGGTCGAGCAACTGGCGTTGTTCCCAGGCTCCCAGCACGAGCCGCCGGGCGAACTGAAGATGTTCGACGGCGGGGGGGTGCTCGAACCCGAGGTCGACCCAGGTGACCGGATCGCGGAGGAAGCCGTCGAGCTGCTGGCGGAAGTCTTCGCCGATCGCTTCGAAGATGCAAAGTGCCTGGAGGGCCGCCATGCGGGCTTGGCTGCGTCGGGCGATCGACCTGCGTTTGCCTCGGCGTTTCAAGTCACGACTCCAGGCGGTCGGTCAGATCAGGGGCAGGAGGTTGGCCATTTCGACGGCCGCCAAGGCGGCGTCGGCACCCTTGTTGCCCGCCTTGGTGCCGGCGCGGTCGATGGCCTGTTCGAGCGAGTCGGCCGTGATGACGCCGAAGGTGACAGGCACGCCGGTTTCGAGCATGGTGTGGGCAATGCCCTTGGTGCATTCCGCGGCTACATAGTCGAAATGTGGAGTCTGGCCCCGGATCAGGCAGCCGAGACAAATGACGGCAGCGTAGTCTCCGCTTGCCGCGAGGCGCTTGGCCGCCAGCGGCAGCTCGAACGAGCCGGGAACCCATACCTGCGTGATCCGGTCGGCGTCGGCGCCGTGACGGACCAGGGCATCGACGGCGCCCGTAAGCAGTTTGCTCGTGATGAACTCGTTGAAGCGAGCCACGACCAGCGCGAAACGCTTCCCGGTGGCGTCCAACTTGGCGGAAATCACAGTCGGCATGGCAATTCCATTTACAAAACCCCCGCACCGGCGGTAGTTTAGCGGCCCGATTGCCGGTGGGCAATTCGCCCGACGGGGTGGTGGTTCGGCCGGTTGGTTTCACGGGGCCGATTTGCGGAGGGGGGGGCCGAGC
>JALSRY010000324.1 GCA_026984555.1 Phycisphaerae bacterium | reverse complement strand
GCTGACCTACGGCTGGGACGAGCCGGACGGGACGCACGTGCCCGGGCTCGATGACGTGGTCTCTTTCCCCGGGCTGACCAACGCCTGGACCATGCCGATCAAGACGCGGATCGACATGCTCAGTACGGGCATCAAGACGCCGGTCGGTATCAAGATCATGGGCGACGACCTGACCGTGCTGGGGGAGCTGGCCGAACGCATCGCGGCCGAGGTGCGCTCGCTGCCCGACACGCTCAGCGCGTACCCGGAGAAGACCGTCGGCGGCAACTACGTCGATTTCAACATCAACCGCGACGAGATCGCCCGCTACGGGCTGCGGATCGCCGACGTGCAGGACATCATCCTCTCGGCGCTGGGGGGTGTGAACATCGCCTCGACGATCGAGGGGCTGGAGCGCTACCCGATCAACCTGCGCTACAAGCGCGAGCTGCGCGACAACATCCCGGCCCTGCGGCGGACGCTCGTGCCGACGCCGTCGGGCGCGCACGTGCCGCTGGCGCAGCTCGCGGACATCCAGATTCACAAGGGGCCGCCGGGCATCAAGAGCGAGAGCGCGCGCAAGACCGCGTGGATCTACGTCGATCTGACGACCAGCGACGTCGGGGGCTGGGTCGAGCGGGCTCGGCGCCGCGTGGCCGAGACGGTGGCACTGCCCGCGGGCTACAACCTGGTCTGGTCGGGCCAGTACGAGTACATCCAGGCCGCCAACCAGCGGCTGGCGATCGCGGTTCCGGCGGTGTTCGTGCTGATCGTGCTGCTGCTGTATTTGTCGCATGGGAGCTGGTTCGACACGTGCGTGGTGCTGCTGGCGGTGCCGTTCAGCCTGATCGGCGCGGTCTGGTTCATGTACTGGGCGGATTACAACATGTCGCTGGCGGTGTGGGTCGGGCTGATCGCGCTGGCCGGCCTGGATGCCGAGACCGGCATGGTGATGCTGCTGTACCTGCACAACAGCTTCGACCGCTTCAAGGCCGAGGGGCGGATGAAGTCGATGGCCGATCTCAAGGCGGCGATCCACGACGGCGCCGTGATGCGCATCCGCCCGAAGACGATGACCGTGATGACCACCATGATCGGCCTGGTCCCGATCATGATCGGAACGCAGACCGGATCGGACGTGATGAAACGCATGGCCGCGCCGATGTTCGGCGGCTTGCTGACGAGCTTCGCGATGGAGCTTCTGATCTACCCGGTGATTTTCCTGGTCGCCAAGCAGTTCGAGTTGCGGAAGCTCAGAAGACAATCAGCGTGATGACACCGCCCGGAGGAAAGACATGTTGACCGCCAATCTGCTTTACATCTTCATCGCCCAGTTGCTCGGGTTCATCTTCGATCTGCTTCGATCGGCGCTGACCGCGTGAGATGCGGGCGCGATTGCCCCCGCCGTCAGATGTATTCGCTGAACAGCTCGCGCGTGGGGCCGGGAATCGTCACAGCGCTGACCAGCAGCCCCTTGGCGCGGACGGGCGCCGCGCCGGCGTCCACCGCGGCCTGCACGTCGGCCACGCTGCCGGCCAACAGCATGTAGGCCTTGCCGCCCAACGCCATCGCCAGGTGGACGCGAAACAGCGTGACGGCGGCGGCCTTGACCGCCGCGTCGGCCGCTTCGAGCATGCTGGTCGCGGAAAAGGTTTCGACGACACCCAGCGCCTTGGGCAGGTCGGCGGCGTCGTCGCCGGGGCCGCCCGCGGGCGAGATGCGCAGCTCCACCCCCTGGCCGAGGGCCTTGAACACCGCCGGCGCAATCCGCGGGATGACGGCGTGGTCGATCAGACCCTCGGGAATGCGGGCCATGCCGGCGTCCACCGCCGCCTGCACCTCCGCCACCGCACCGGTGACCGCGACGATGTACTTGCCCGAGCAGATCGTGCGGGCGATGACCACACGCACGTCCGCCGCCTTGAGCATCGCATCGCTGGCGGCGTAACCCAGGCCGACACTGGTCAGTTCGATGATTCCGACGGCTTCCATCATGACGCCTCGATGACGATCTGCTCAGATTCCACCCGGCAGCGGCCGGCGATGCTCGCGTGCAGCGCCGCTCCCAGCTTGCCTTCGGCGGGGGTGGCGATCGGCTCGCCGCGGGCGACACGCTGCCCGTCGGCTACGCGCGGGGTGGCCGGTGCGCCGACGTGCTGGCGCAGCGGCAGCACGACCCGGCGCGGCGCATAATCCGACTCGGCCAGCGGTCCGGTGTTCTCGAAACGGTCCAGACCCAGCTTGCGCATCAGTCGGCTGACCGGCACGCGGCGATTGTCGAGGTGCAGCTCCGCCCGGTAGGGGTGCGGCTCGATGTGCCACGTTCGCCCGGTGGCCGCCAGTTTGTGCTTGTTGTGCGCACAGACGCGCTTGGGGTCGAGGTCTTCGGGACAGGCCATCATCGTGCACAGGTTGCATTCGCAACAGAATTGCGTCCCAAGCACCTGGGGCTCGCGGTTTTCCGCGAAGCCCAGCGAACGCATGGCCCGGTGCGGTTCGATCGGGTGCCCCAGCAGATAACGCGGGCAGAACTCCGTGCAGAACGAGCACTGGTCGCACGCCGACGCGCCGATGCGGGCGACGGTTTTCCAGTCGGCCCGGTAGCGACGGGTCACCGGGTGATCCGCCGGCAGGACGATCAGCCCGCCCGTGGTCTTGGTGATCGGCTCGTCGAGCGCACCGGCCAGCCGGCCCATCATGACGCCACCGACGAGCACGGCGGGGCTGTCCGTGGTGGCGCCACCGGCGAGCTCGATCGCCTCGCGCAGCGACACTCCGATCGGCAGCCGTAGTGTGACGGGCGTTTTGACGGCGCCGGCGACGGTGAGGAACTTCTCGGTCACGGGCCGACCCCTGGCGATGTTGAACGCCGTCTCGACGTTGATGACGACGCAGCCCACGTCCAGCGGGATGCCGCCGGGTGGGACGATCTTGCCCGTCACGTCGTAGACGAGGATGAACTCGTCGCCGGTGGGGTAGGCGTCGTGCAGGGGGACGATGCGCCCGCCGGCCGGCAGGCGTGGTTCCAGGTGCGCGATGACGCCGGTGTACTTGCCCTTGATACCCACGGCG
>JALSRY010000323.1 GCA_026984555.1 Phycisphaerae bacterium | reverse complement strand
GCAGAAGATCGGCCGCAGTGACAACCCGGACGTGATCCTGGAACAGATCGAGACGTTCAGCCTCAAGTGGGTCAAGCCCGCGGCCAAGCGTCCCGAGGCCGAGAAGGTCTACGAGATGTACTGGCCGAAGATCACGGCGATCCACGAGGAGTGCCAGCGGCGCGTCGCTCACATGAAGCGTGGCGACGAGCTGCCCAGCGGCGTGCTGGAGATGGTCAAGGTCTACGTGGCCACGAAACGGACGCTGAGCGTCGGTGACAAGATGGCCGGGCGGCACGGCAACAAGGGTGTCATCGCCCGGATCATGCGCGAAGAGGACATGCCCTTCCTCGCCGACGGGACGCCGGTGGACATCTGTCTCAACCCGCTGGGCGTGCCGAGCCGCATGAACGTCGGGCAGATCCTGGAGACGCACCTGGGTTGGGCGGCGGCGGTGCTGGGTTGGCAGGTCGTCACGCCGGTGTTCGACGGTGCCACCGAGGAGCAGATCCAGAAGTGCGTGGCGGCGGCGAACGAGAAGGTGCGGCAGCGCAGCGAGGACGTCAGCGTCGTGCAGCAGGCCGGCCGCACGCGCGAGTTGCTGGTCGAGATGCCCCGCAGCGGCAAGATCACGGTGTACGACGGCCGCACCGGCGAGCCGTTCGACCAGCCGGTGACGGTGGGCTACATGTACCTGCTCAAGCTGCACCACCTGGTCGATGACAAGATCCACGCCCGCTCGACCGGCCCGTACAGCCTGATCACGCAGCAGCCGCTGGGCGGCAAGGCCCGCACGGGCGGCCAGCGCTTCGGGGAGATGGAGGTATGGGGGCTGGAGGCTTACGGGGCGGCGTACATTCTCCAGGAGTTGCTGACGGTCAAGAGCGACGACGTGGAAGGACGCACGAAGATCTACGAGTCGATGGTCAAGGGCACGAACACGCTCAACGCCGGCACCCCCGTGTCGTTCGACGTGTTGTGCAACGAGATCCGCGGCCTCGGGCTGAACATTCAGCTCGAGAAGCGCAAGCTGTTCTAGGGCGCGGCCGCTTCGGGACGGAAGAGCGCGATGAGCGAAAGGTACGATCCGGCGGCCGTCGTGTACGGCGACGGTGCGGGGCTGGACCCGCAGGAGCTGGCGGGGTTTTACGCGCGTCTGCACCACGACATCGCCGCCCGCCCGGAGCAGATCGAGAAGATGATGGCAAGCAGTCTGGCGTTCGTGACGGCCCGGGTAGACGGCGAGCTGATCGGGATCGCCCGCGGGCTTTGCGACGGCCTGCGGGGGTACCTGGCCGAGTGCAAGCTCGACCCGGCCTGGCAAGGCCCCGCCGCCGTCACGCGCACGGACGGCCGCATCGAGCACGACCAGCACGGGATCGCGGCGGAGATGGCCCGCCGGGTGCTGCGGGCGATGTTTTCCGCGGGTGTGCAGCGGATCGACGTGCTGGCCTGGGGGACGGAAGTGGACTTTTGCCAGGAGCTGGGCTTCAAGCGGCAGGGTGGCCTGGTCGGCCTGACGATGAAGGCCGACGACCAGACCTCGAACGGGTAATACGAGAGGAATAATCTCCGATGGCCGATACGGTATACGATCGAATTAACGACTTCACGGCGGTTCGCATCGGGCTGGCGTCGCCCAACGACATCCGGGCATGGTCGTTCGGCGAGGTGAAGAAACCCGAGACGATCAACTACCGCACGTACCGCGCCGAGAAAGACGGCCTGTTCTGCGAGCGCATTTTCGGTCCCGAGCGGGACTGGGAGTGTTTCTGCGGGAAGTTCCGCGGCGTGAAGTACAAGGGCATGATCTGCGACCGTTGCGGGGTCAAGGTGACCCACAGCCGGGTGCGCCGCAAGCGCATGGGGCACATCAACCTCGCCGCCCCGGTGGTGCACATCTGGTTCTTCAAGTCGATGCCGAGCCGGCTGGGGACGCTGCTGGGCGTCAAGACGTCGAGCCTGGAAAAGGTGATCTATTTCCAGGAATACATCGTCGTCGATCCCGGCGCGTCGAAGCTCGAACCGAAGCAACTGTTGACGGAGGAGGAATACCGCCGGGCGATGGAGGAGTACCGCGACACGGGCTTCCGGGCGATGATGGGGGCCGAGGCGGTCCGCGAGCTGCTGATCCAGATGGACCTGGGCGAGGTGTCGCGCGAGCTGTTCGAGGCGATCAAGAAAACCAACAGCAAGCAGAAGATCAAGGACTTGTCGAACCGGCTCAAGCTGATCGAGGCCCTGCGGCACAGCGGCAACGAGCCGCAGTGGATGGTGCTCGAGGTCATTCCGGTCATCCCGCCCGACCTGCGCCCGCTGGTGCTGCTCGACAGCGGCAACTTCGCCACGAGCGATCTCAACGACCTCTACCGCCGGATCATCAACCGCAACAACCGGCTCAAGAAGCTGATCGACCTGAACGCGCCCGAGGTCATCATCCGCAACGAAAAGCGGATGTTGCAGCAGGCGGTGGACGCGTTGTTCGACAACAACCGTTGTCGCCGGCCGGTCCTGGGCAGCAGCAACCGCCCGCTCAAGAGCCTGACCGACATGATCAAGGGCAAGCAGGGGCGTTTCCGCGAGAACCTGCTGGGCAAGCGGGTGGACTACTCGGCCCGTAGTGTGATCGTCGTCGGTCCCGAGCTGAAGATGCACCAGTGCGGTTTGCCCAAGAAGATCGCGCTGGAGCTCTACCAGCCGTTCATCATCCGCAAGTTGCGCGAGCGCGGCCTGGCGGACACCATCAAGAGCGCCAAGAAAATGCTCGAACGTCGCGAGCAGCCGATCTGGGACATCCTCGAAGAGGTGATCTACCAGCACCCGGTGATGCTCAACCGCGCGCCGACGCTGCACCGCATGGGCATCCAGGCGTTCGAGCCGGTGCTGGTCGAAGGGAACGCGATCCGCGTGCATCCGCTGGTGTGCAAAGGGTTCAACGCCGACTTCGACGGCGACCAGATGGCCGTGCATCTTCCGCTTTCGATCGAGGCGCAGGCCGAGGCCCACGTGCTGATGATGAGCACGAACAACATTTTCAGCCCGGCCAGCGGTTCGCCGAACACGCCGGCGACGCAGGAT
>JALSRY010000322.1 GCA_026984555.1 Phycisphaerae bacterium | reverse complement strand
CCGGCGAACTCGGCCCGCGCGATGCCTCGAATCTCGTAGCGAACTCCCGCGTGCGGAGACGATTCTCTTGACAGGGAGCCCCCCGTCGGTGATCGCGGATGCCGTCCGCGTTCCCCACCGGGCGGGCGGGTTCCATTCCGACTGGAAGGATACTCATGCAAAAGAAGGGCTTGATTCCGCCGCACGGCGGGGAACTGGTGAACCTGGTTGTTTCGGATGCCCGCCGGGCGGAGCTGGAGCAGGCGGCCGGCACGCTGCCGCGGATCGCGTTGCAGGACCGGGAACAGTGCGACCTCGAACTGTTGGCGATCGGGGCGATGAGCCCGCTCCGCGGGTTCATGAACGAGGCGGATTTCCACGCCGTGTGCGACGCAATGCGTTTGGCCGACGGCACGCCGTGGCCGATGCCGATCACCTGTTCGGTGGACCAGGCGACCGCGGACAAGCTGCAAACGGGCACGCAGGTGGCGCTCACGGACGGCCGGGATCGCGTTCTGGCGGTGATGACCGTCGAGCAGACCTACACGCACGACAAGAAAAAAGAGGCCGAGAAGGCCTACGGCACGACGGACGATGCGCATCCGGGTGTGGCGATCGTCTACGGGCAGGGTGACGTGTGCCTCGCGGGGAAACTGGAAGTGCTCGTCCCCCGATACGACGCGGAGTTTCCTCAGTACCGCCTGACGCCGGCCCAGACGCGGGCCGCGTTCGAGGAACGCGGCTGGCGGCGGGTGGTCGCGTTCCAGACACGCAACCCGATCCACCGCGCGCACGAGTACATCACCAAGTGCGCCCTGGAGATCGTCGACGGCTTGTTGATTCATCCCCTCGTCGGCGAGACCAAGGCCGGCGACATCCCCCCCGACGTCCGGATGAAGTGCTACGAAGTACTGATTGCGAACTATTACAACGCCAAGCACACCATGCTGTCCGTCTGGCCGGCCGCGATGCGCTACGCCGGGCCGCGCGAAGCCATTCTGCACGCCCTCGTGCGCAAGAATTACGGCGCCAGTCATTTCATCGTCGGACGTGACCACGCGGGCGTGGGCAGCTACTACGGCACCTACGACGCCCAGCAAATCTTCGACCAATTCGAGCCGGGCGAGCTCGGAGTCACCCCGCTCAAGTTCGAACACGCGTTCTGGTGCAAAAAATCCGGGGCGATGGCCTCGGACAAGACCACCAACAGCGGTAAGGAAGATCGCGTCTTCCTCTCCGGAACCAAAGTGCGCGAGATGCTCTCGCGCGGCGAACGCCCGCCGGCGGAATTCACCCGGCCCGAAATCGCCGATATCCTGATCGCGTCCATGAAACAGTAGCCGCCGGCAACGCCCGACAGCGAACGATGCCCCCGCCACCCGACCCGTAACGCTCGCCAACGGGCGGCGGCCGGCAACCGCGGCCGCGCGTGCGCTCCGCGGCGGAGCTTGCCGCGGACCGAATCGGTGGACGGGGTAAGGCGGTAGCCGAGCAATGCGAGCTCTTGATCCACGCACACTGGCGATGGGGGCCAGCCTGCTCGTGTCGGTGCTGATGCTCGCGGGCAAGACCGTCGCGTACTACCTCACGCATTCCGACGCCGTGCTCGCCGATGCGGCCGAGTCGATTATTCACGTCGCGGCGACGGGACTGGCAGCGTACAGCCTCTGGTACGCCGCGCGACCTTCCGATGCCAACCACCCCTACGGGCACGGGCGGATCGCCTATTTCTCCGCCGGCTTCGAGGGTGCCTTGGTGCTCGCGACTGCCTGCGCGGTGATGTATGTGGGGTTCACGCACCTGCGCCAGCCGGAAGGGCCCCGGAACCTCGGCCTCGGGATCATGATCGGCGCCGGTCTCGCGGCGGCGAACCTGGCGTTGGGCCTGACGCTGCTGCACGTGGGCCGGCGTCACAACACGCTGGTGCTGATCGCCAACGGCAAACACGTGCTCACCGATGTCTGGACGACCGCCGCCGCAATCGTCGGCCTCGGGCTGGTTCGGCTCACCGGAGTCCCTTGGCTGGACCCCGCCGCCGCCATCGTCATCGGGGGGCTGATCATGTTCTCGGGTATCGCGCTGTTACGCGGTTCGTTCGCGGGGTTGATGGATCAGGTCGATCCGCGGGTGCTGGACAAGCTGAGTGAGGTCGTGCGGCGGCACGTCGCCGGCGGCGAAATCAGCGGGTTTCACCAGTTGCGTTGCCGGCGGCTCAACGATGAACTTTGGGTGGACGTTCACGTGCAGATTCCGGGCGACGTGACCACGCATGAGGCCCACGCCCGCGCCACACGCCTCGAACAAGCCGTGCGGGGCCTCTTCCCCGAGCAGAGCGTCCATGTCCTGACACACATCGAGCCCGACGAACACGACGCCGCTCACCCCGCGGGCTACCGCGAACCGCACGACCCCATGACGCCGCGGAAACGCCGCGGCTAGCACACCGGCCTGCCCGGAACGGCGACGCGACGGAATGTCCGGGGAACCCCGGAACCGGAGAACGGCCGGGTCTGACGCGAACGCTCCGCGAGAAACCGCTACTTCGCGGCCCGACGCGCCAGGATGCGGCTCGCGATCGGGTTGGGCGTGTGCGGGTCGGCACAGGCGAGGCGGCGCGACCACCGGGCCGCCCGGTCGTATTCGCCGATCTTGTAGGCCAACGCGGCTGCCAGCTCAAGCCCTTGCGTGTCATCGGGTGCGATATCGAGAATCTGCGTCGCGACGTTGAGTCCGCGGCGGTAGTGCCCCGCGGCCGCCAATACGCGCGCCAGCAGCCGCAACGCCGGCAGGTTGCGCGGTTTCGCCTCGAGTACGCTCAAAATCTGCCGGCGGGCGCCGTCCCGGTCGCCGGTTTCCAACAGGCACTCGGCCAGCGCCAGCCGCAGAGGCAACGCTTCGTCCGGCCCGGCCGCTTGCACGAGACGACGCAGCAACGGGGTGGCCCGGTTCCAATCTCCGGCCCGCATCAGCGCCAACGCCAACCGTTCGGACACGTGCTCGGCGTCGCTCGTGCCCGCGACACGCTGCCAGGTGTCCGCGGCTTCGTCCCAGCGATCGAGCTGTTCCAGGCATTCGGCGCGG
>JALSRY010000321.1 GCA_026984555.1 Phycisphaerae bacterium | reverse complement strand
GGGGTGGCCGGTCGGGTCCGGCTGCTGGGAGCCGGATGTGGGCAGAAAAGAACACGAGGGTGCTACGATGACGGATACTCGCGAAGAAAACCGTAAAGAGGCCCTTTCCCGCGCGATTCAGCAGATCGAGAAGACCTACGGCAAGGGGACGATCCAGTTTCTGAACAACGCCCCCGCCGCGATCACGGATGGGATTTCCACCGGCTCGATTTCCCTCGATCTGGCTTTGGGAGGGGCGGGTATTCCGCGCGGGCGCGTCGTCGAGGTCTTTGGTCCGGAGTCGTCGGGCAAGACCACGCTCTGCCTCCACGTCATCGCCGAGGCGCAGCGTGCCGGCGGCGCCGCCGCCTTCATCGATGTCGAGCACGCGTTCGATCCGTCGTGGGCCAAGCGACTGGGGGTCAACCTCGAAGAGCTCATGGTCAACCAGCCGGGCTGTGGTGAGGAAGCGCTGGAAATCTGCGAAATGCTCGTGCGGTCGAACGCCCTGGACGTGATCGTGGTTGACTCGGTCGCGGCCCTGGTCCCGCGTCACGAGCTCGAAGGACAGATGGGCGACTCCCAGGTCGGGGCCCAAGCCCGCCTCATGAGCCAGGCGCTGCGAAAACTCACCGGAATCATGTCGAAAAGCTGCACCAGCGTCCTGTTCATCAACCAGATCCGCGAGAAGATCGGCGTGATGTACGGCAGCCCGGAAACCACGCCCGGCGGGCGGGCGCTGAAGTTCTACAGCTCCGTCCGCATCGATGTCCGCCGTATCGGCATGCTCAAAGACGGGGACCAGGTTATCGGGACGCGGGTGCGTGGGAAGGTCGTCAAGAACAAGGTGGCGCCCCCGTTCCGCAAGGCCGAGTTCGACATTCTGTTCGAGGAGGGTATTAGCCGGGAGGCGGACCTGCTCGATTTGGCGGTCGAGTCGGGCGTGGCGTCCCGCAGCGGAACGTGGTACAGCTACGGGCAGACGCGGCTGGGGCAGGGCCGCGACAACGCCCGGCTGTTCTTGCGTGACAACCCGGACATTTTGCGTGAAATGCGTGAAAAAGTGCTCGCCATCCGCTTGCCCAAGCCCGCCCCCGAGACGGACGGTGCCGAGCAGCCCAAGTCCATGCCCGCCGAGGCGATCACGCCCGCGAAGGGGAACGGCTCGGCCAAGCGCGGCGCGAGGAAGGCGGCGGCAACCGGGGCGCGCAAGCGCTGAGGTGCCGGCTCGCGGTATTGGGCGACAGTTTTCCACCAATTCGGCCGATTGGGTGGAAAGGGGCGTTGTTGCGCCCCGGCACTGGCTTTAGATTACCCTCATCGGGCCGATTGCAACGCCGCGCTCCGCGGCGCGGCGACCACACGACACAGGCGTAGTTCCGGAGAGTAGGGATGAAAACGCCCCAAGATGTATTGAAACTCGTGGAGGAAAAAGGCGTCGAGTTCGTCGATCTGCGTTTCCTGGATTTTCCCGGTCTCTGGCAGCATCTGACGGTGCCGGTGGAAGAATTGACACCCGACTCGTTCAAGGATGGGTTCGGCTTCGATGGCTCGTCGATCCGCGGCTGGCAGGCCATCAACGAATCCGACATGCTCATCATTCCCGTCCCGAGCACGGCGATCATCGACCCGTTCTGCCAGCACACCACGCTGTCGATGATCTGCGACATCCAGCATCCGCTGACGCGCAAGCGCTACTCGCGTGATCCTCGTTCGGTCGCGCGTAAGGCCGCCGACTATATGCGCTCCACGGGCATTGCCGACACGGCCTACTTCGGCCCCGAGCTCGAGTTCTTCATTTTCGACCACGTGCGTTACGACCAGGGCATGAACTACGCCCACTACGCGGTCGATTCGGCCGAGGGCGTGTGGCGTCGCGGCAGCAGCGAGCCGGACAACCTCGGCAACCAGCTTCGCGCCAAGGAGGGCTACTTCCCCTGCCCGCCCGCCGACACGATGCACAACCTGCGCAGCGAGATGGTCACGGTGCTCGAACAGTGCGGCATCAAGGTCGAGACGCACCACCACGAGGTCGCGACCGGCGGCCAGGCCGAAATCGACATGCGTTTCGACAAGCTCGTCGAGATGGGCGACAAGGTGATGCTCTACAAGTACATCGTCAAGAACGTCGCCGCCCGGCACGGCAAAGTCGTCACGTTCATGCCCAAGCCGCTTTTCGGCGACAACGGCAGCGGCATGCACACGCACTTCTCGCTCTGGCGCGGGGATACGCCGCTGTTCTACGGCGACAAATACGCGGAGCTGTCGGAGATGGGCTTGTGGGCCATCGGCGGACTCATGAAGCACGCCGGCGCGGTGCTGGCGTTCACCAACCCCACCACCAGCAGCTACAAGCGGCTCGTCCCGGGGTACGAGGCGCCGGTCAACCTGATCTACTCGATGCAAAACCGCTCGGCGTTCGTGCGCATCCCGATGTACCAGCACAACCCCAAGACCAAGCGGATCGAGTTCCGCTGCCCCGATTCGAGCTGCAACCCCTACCTCGCCTTCAGCGCGATCATGATGGCGGCGCTCGACGGCATCAAGAACCAGATCGACCCCGGCCCGCCCGTGGACGAAAACCTCTACGAAATGTCGCCCGCGAAGCAGGCGGAAATCGGCCACACGCCCGCCACCCTCGAACAGGCCCTGCGCGCGCTCGAAGCCGATCACGACTTCCTGCTCGAAGGCGGCGTTTTCACGGAAGACGTGATCCGCTACTGGGTCAAGTACAAGATGGAAAACGAGGTGGCGGCGCTGGCTGCCCGGCCGCACCCGTACGAGTTCTGCCTCTATTTCGACACCTGACGTCCGGCGTAGAGCACCTGGCGCGTGGCCCGCGACCCGCGTCCCCGCCACGGCCGGCCCGACGGGCGATGCGTGGCCGTGGGGGGTCGTGCCGCCTTTACGCGAGCAAGCGGCTGGTCTGCCACATCCAACGACGGGGGCGAATCACATCCCGTGGCCGGGGAAGTGGAAAAAGCAATACGCGCGGAGACGGGTCCGCGGGCCGGTTTGCGTCGCAGCGGCCGGGGCCGCACAATGCGGGGCTTGTGGGGGCACAAGCGGACGTGATGTTTCAG
>JALSRY010000320.1 GCA_026984555.1 Phycisphaerae bacterium | reverse complement strand
AGAACGCCCCTACGCGCCCGATGCGTTTCCTTTCGGGCCGAACTACTGGGTTCGGCGCGAGGTGTTCACGAGCGGATTGCGGTTTTACGAGCACATCGGGCCACACCCGCGCAACCGGATTCTGGGTGACGAAACCCTGTTCCTGAAACAGTTGCGCTCTCAGGGGCTCGAGCCGTTCTACACGCCCGCCGCCGTCGTCGGACACCGTATCCAACCGGAGAACTTCAGCGCCGAAGCGATTGTGAAACGGGCGGCCACGCTCGGGCGCGGTGCGCCGGTGGTCAACGGCCTGTGCCAGCCCGAGCTGCTGCGCCGCCACCCGCGCATCTGGCGTCTGCGCCGGCGCATGGCCCTTTGCTGGTACGCCCTGCGTTACATCCGCGCCCAGCTCGCGTTTTCCCGCGACCGGCGCGTGATCCGCTCGGTGCACGCGATCTTCAACATGGCGTTCAACCGGGCGTCGCTCGACCTGGCGCGGGGCGGCGGCCGCCTGCCCGTCCCGAACGCGGGAGCCGTGGCCGGTTCGGTCCCGGGCGTGCATGCCACGCCGGCGCACGGCCAGCCCCACAAGCCCCCCGTGCCGAGCAGCACGCGCTGAACGCCTGGGTCGCCCGAACATCCCACGTTTCCAGAAGCGAACGGGCCAGATGAACCGCAGCGAGTCCCAGATGATCTCCGCCCCCCCGGCCGGCGCGCCGAACACCGGCTCCCCGCCGCTGGTGACGGTCGTGATCTGCGTCTACAACGCGGGGGCATACTTGCGGCCGGCGGTTCAGAGCGTACTCGACCAGACGTACCGTCATACCGAAATCCTGATCATCGACGATGGCAGCACCGACGGGTGCATGGACACCATCGCCGACCTGGACGACCCGCGGATTCGGCGATTCGCGCAGCCCAACGCCGGCAAGCCCGCCGCCCTCAACCGGGCCATCGAGCTGGCCCGGGGCAAGTATTTCCTGCTCAACGACGCCGATGATCTGAGCCACCCGCGGCGGATCGAGCGGATGGTGGCCGCGATGGAGGCGGAACCGGAACTGGGGGCGGTGTTCAGCGGGTACGAGCTGTTGATCGACGATCGCCACGTCGCGCCGCGTTTCGCCGCCAAGGACATCGAAGCGTGTCGGCGGGAGGTCGAGGCGTTCCGGATGCCCTCGCACGATCCGACGGCGCTGTTCCGCATGTCGGTGATTCGCGACCTGCGTTACGACCCCGAGTTGAAGCTGGGCGAGGGGCTCGACTTCATCCTCCAGGTCGGTGAGCGCGCCCCGCTGCGCGTGCTCGGCGAGTGTCTGTACTCCTATCGCGTACACCCCGCCTCGCTCACCGCTGTCGCCGAAAACGAAAAACTCGCCTACGCCCGGCGGGTCGTCGAGCGCGCCCGGCGCCGCCGGGGTCTCGAACCACTCGACACGGCGCGCGATGCAGTGCCCGGTGCCCGCGCCCACCGCCGCAGCCGCCGACAGACGCTCGTGGCGCACTTCATGGAGAGCGTGCTCGACCAGCGTGCGGCGGGTCGTTTCGGGTCGGCGGTTCGAACGGGCCTGGAGTGTGCCCGGCTGGCGCCGTGGAATCCTTACTATTATCGGGCGCTCGTGTATGCGCTCGTGCCGCGGGCGCTCGTGCGGGCGTATCGCGGTCTCAAGCGTCGATAGCAGATGAACAGCGACTTTGCCAACCAGACCCTGCTCAACCCCGTCGGGCTGATCGCGGTCATCGTGCTCGGACTGGCGACGGTGTTGTTGCCGCGGCGCTGGGCCGTCGTGCCGATGATCGTGATGGCGTGCCTGATCGCGCCGGGGCAGCGTCTCGTCGTCGCGACGCTCGATTTCGATCTGCTGCGCATCATGGTGCTGTTCGGCTGGCTGAGGGTGATGCTGCGCGGCGAATACCGCGGGTTTGCCTTCCGCCCGATCGACTACGCACTGCTGGCGTGGGCGCTGGCCGGCATCGTCACCTACACGCTGCTCTACGGCTCGGTCGCGGCGATGGTCAACCGGCTCGGGGTGGCATTCGACGCGGCGGGAATGTACTTCGTATTCCGCTGCTGGGTTCGAGATTGGCGCGATCTCGACCGCATCGTCGTCGCGTTTGCCGTCATCAGCGTACCGGTGGCGGCCGCGTTCGTTTACGAGCAGGTCACCCGGCACAACCTGTTCTCGCTGCTGGGGGGTGTGCCCGCGCGCACGCTCGTGCGGCAGGGGCGGCTGCGTGCCCAGGGGGCGTTTCCGCACCCGATCATGGCCGGATGCTTCTTCGCCGCGATCATGCCGCTGCTGGCCGCCCGCTGGTGGCAGGGGCCCCGCGCCCGCACGCTTAGCGTGATCGGGCTCACCGCCGCCGGCATCATCGTCTTGGCCACCGCGTCGAGCACGCCGGTGCTGATGGTGGCGTTGGGTGTGTTTGGCGCGGGGATGTACCTGCTGCGTCGCCGGCTGCGGCTGATCTGCTGGGGGGCGGTGGCGATGCTGGTGATGCTGCACCTGGTGATGAAAAAGCCCGTGTGGCACCTGCTCGCTCGCGTGAACGTCGTGGGTGGCTCGACCGGCTGGCACCGTTATCACCTCGTCGATCAGGCGATTCGCCGCTTCGGCGAATGGGCGCTGCTGGGCACCAAGTCTACCGAGCACTGGGGCCTGGGACTGATCGACGTCACGAACCAGTACGTGCTCGAAGGCGTGCGGGGTGGCGTCCTGACGCTCGGCCTGTTCGTGCTCACGCTCGTCCTCGCGTTTCGCGGACTGGGAAAGCGGCTGCAACTGGTCCGGCGGCCGGAGCACGTCGCGATGGTCTGGGCACTGGGGGTGGCGTTGTTTGTGCATTGCTGCGCGTTTGTGGCGGTTTCGTACTTCGGGCAGATCAAGTTGCTGTGGTACCTCACGCTCGCGATCATCGGCAGTCTCACGCCGCTGAGCGCCCCGCAGCCGGCCCGCTCGACCTGTCGTATGACCTCACCCCCGGCTGAATTGCAACGGTACTGAGACACAGCGCGGGCTTCGCCCCGCGTCCAAGAGCAGCGACTGTTGCCCCGTGGCACCCTCTGCCCTGTGGCCCCCTCTGCCT
>JALSRY010000319.1 GCA_026984555.1 Phycisphaerae bacterium | reverse complement strand
CTGCACGAGCCGCGCACGTTCGACCGGGCGATGCTTGGCGAAGCGATCGAGCTGGGCCAGCGTGTGCGCTCGTTCGCGATCGAGGCCCAGGTCGGCGGCGTGTGGCGGCAGATCGCCGAAGGTACGACGATCGGCTACAAGCGTTTGTTGCGCTTCAAGCCGGTAACCGCCCACCGGGTACGTTTCGTCATCCGCGACGCCCGCGCCCGGCCGGCGCTGGCGGAAGTGGGCCTGTTTCGGGCGAGTCCCGGTGAAACCGGCGAGTAGCGCCCGTCGGCGTCACGCGTGAAGGCGCTCCCGGGCGAGGGGAAGCGCCCGGTCAGGGTTCGGTGCTCGCTCCATCGACCCGGCCGGCCGGTATCGCCTCGCGAATCCATCCACCGGCGAGCACGTACTCGCCCGCATAGAACACGGCCGCCTGCCCCGGTGTCACGGCGGGCTGGGGCCTGTCGAACGTCGCCCGGACCGCCGCCGGCAAGTCGGACACCGGATCGGCCGTCACACGCATTGTGCCCGGCGCGGGCGCGTGCATGTGCCGAATCCGCGTGCTGACGCGCCGGCTCGCGTCGGGTGGCGGCGGGTCGGAAAGCCAATTGATCCCGTCGGCCACCAGCCCCCCCGACAGCAACGCGTCGCGACCACCGACGATGACGGTGTTGCTGTCGGGATCGAGCCGCGTCACGTAGATTGGGAAACCCGCGGCGATCCGTAACCCCCGACGCTGGCCAACCGTGAACCCCGCGACGCCGGCGTGCTTGCCCAGCACACGACCACGCTGGTCGCGCACCTCGCCGGGCGCAAACGCCTCCGGACGACGCTCGCGCACGAGGCGGCGGTAATCGTTGTCGGGAACGAAGCAGATTTCCTGGCTCTCGGGCTTGTCGTGGACCCGCAGACCCAGCTCGGCAGCCAGCGCCCGCACGGCCTCCTTGTCGGCGATCTCGCCGAGTGGAAACAGGCAACGGCGCAGGTCCGCCCGCCGAATGCCGAAGAGCACGTAGGACTGGTCCTTGGCGAGGTGCCGGGCACGCGCCAATGCCAGATTCTGCGGCGGGCGGGCGACTTCGGGCGGCGCCGGCACCACGCGCGCATAGTGCCCGGTCGCGACGTATTCCGCGTCCATCATGTCCGCCCAGCGCAGCAACTTGCCGAACTTGAGCCGCATGTTACAGACGATGCAGGGGTTCGGCGTGCGGGCGGCGGCATATTCGGAGACGAAGTATTCGATGATCTCGTCGAACTCGTCCTCGAAATTGATGGCGTAAAAGGGGATGCCCAGGCGACCAGCCACCGCCCGCGCGTCGCTCGCGTCGCTGGCGGAACAACAGCCGTGCCGCACGCGCCGGGCCGGTGTCTCCGCACCCGGCACCGGGCAGGCCGCTGCCGCCGGCGCGTGCCGGCCCACGCGCATGAACACCCCTACGCAGTCGTAGCCCTGGTCGCGCAGCAAGCACGCCGCGACGGAGGAATCCACTCCGCCCGACATGGCGACGACGACCTTTCCGTTACGCGACATCGTTTCATCATAGCAGCGGACCGACGGCCCGGCAGATGCCGACCACCGCGATACCGCCCGCAAAAAAAAGACGCCGACCCGCGGCCGGCGCCTGGTTTCGAAACCACGACAAGGGGGCCGTGCGGCCCCGCCGCCGATCAGCCATCGAGCTTGCTGAAATACTCTTTGGACTTCTCGGGGTCGGGCACCATCGCGGGCTCACCCTCGTGCCAGTTGGCCGGGCACACTTCGCCGTACTTCTCGAAATGCGCCAACGCATCGACCATGCGCAGCGCCTCATCGACACTGCGGCCCAGCGGCAGATCGTTGATGAGCATGTGCCGCACGTTGCCTTCCTTGTCGATCAGGAACAACCCGCGCAGCGCGATCCCGGCGTCCTCGATGAGCACGCCGTAGTCGCGACTGATCGCGTGGTTGGTGTCCGCGATCATCGGGTAGTTGACCTGCCCGACCCCGCCCTCCTTGCGCGACTGCTTCTGCCACGCGAGGTGGGTGAACTGACTGTCGGTCGAAACACCGAGCAGTTGGGTGTTGCGCTCGGCGAACTTGTCGGCGGCGTCGGAAAAGGCGCAGATCTCGGTCGGACACACGAATGTGAAATCGAGCGGCCAGAAGAACAGCACTACGTTCTTGCCGCGGTAATCCGAGAGCTTGACTTCCTTGAACGCCATGTCCACCACCGCCGTCGCGGTGAAATCCGGAGCCGGTGCACCAACAGAAACACTCATGACCAATCCCTTCTCTAACGTGCCATCTGGAACCCGCATCCGTCCCGCCGCGCAGACGGTCCGGCCGGGGAGTTCCTGGAACCCAATCAGAACAATCCTAGTACCAATTTCCCCACGGCGGGAGCATACCACTTTCGAGCCGGTCCGCCAAGCCCGCAACCACGGATTCCGCCGCCAATTCGTCGATCGTGCGCCGCCTCCCTCGAACGAACCGGGCATCGCCCGCCAGTCTCGGGCGGCGCGACACCGACGGAGAGCCCCGATCACGCGGCGGGGTGGCCGGTTCGACCTCGCGTGGGAAAAACCGCGGCCCGCTACGTCGTTCGTGAGACTTGTGCAATCGGGTACAATAGGGGCGTGTACTGGCCAGCGAAACCGGGCGGGCTTTGCAAGCGTCGCCCGGCGAGGCGGTTTCGCCGCGGCGCGGGCGAGGCCTCCGGGGGCGGAAATCGGTCCCGCGGCGACGCAGCCTGCGAATGTCTACGAATGTCAATGCCGGAGATGCGATGGAAGATTTCGAGCGTGAACAGGCCAACACGATCCGCGAGCACCACCTGCGTCTCACGGAGGATCACGCGCAACTGTACTGCGAGTGCGGCGGTTGCGGACATCGCAAGACCCTGTGGATTCGGTCGTTGAATCATGCGTTGCAGCGGATCGGCCTGGCGCTCGATGACGAGCTTGGGCAGCGTGTCATCGACTATTCGACGATCTACTGGTACATCAACGACGCGTTCGCGCAGCACGCGGTCGAGCAGCGGTGGCGGGTGATGCGTGGCTACCTGTACTGTCCGAAGTGCATGGCGACGACGACATGATTCGAGCGGGCGGGTTG
>JALSRY010000318.1 GCA_026984555.1 Phycisphaerae bacterium | reverse complement strand
AGACCACACGACTACCCCTCGATGATCGCCTGCGCGATGCCGGCGTCCGGCGGTACGTCTTGACCCCGATGATCGCCCACGGACGGGTCATCGGGGCCCTGCTCGTCGGCGCGACCGATCCCCACCCCCCCTTGCGCATCGACGTGTGGCTCTACGAGACGATCGCGCTCCAGGTCGGGCTCGCCATCGAGAACACCCGACAGTTCCGCCGACTCCAGGAGGCGTCCGAAAAGCTTGCCCAGCAAAACATCTACCTGCGCGAGGAGATCCGAACCGAACAGGTACACGGCCAGATCATCGGGCGCAGCGCGGCACTCCAGAAAGTTCGCCAGGCCATCGCCCGCGTCGCCCGGACCGACACCACCGTCTTGATCACCGGAGAAACCGGCGTGGGTAAGGAACTCGTCGCCCGCGCCATCCACGAGGCCGGATCACGCGCCGACAAGCCCATGGTAAAAGTCAACTGCGCCGCGATCCCCGAAGCGATGGTCGAAAGCGAACTCTTCGGCCACGAACGCGGTGCGTTCACCTCGGCCGTCGCCCAACGCATCGGCCGCTTCGAGCTCGCGAACGACAGTACCCTCTTCCTCGATGAGGTCGGCGAACTCCCGCTCGCCGTCCAGGCCAAGCTGCTCCGCGTCCTCCAGGATGGCGAATTCGAACGCGTCGGCGGCAGCAAGACACGCCGAAGCAACGCCCGAATCGTCGCCGCCACAAACCGCGACCTCCTTGCCGCCGTCACCGCCCGCACCTTCCGCCGAGACTTGTACTACCGCCTCAGCGTCTTCCCTATCCACGTCCCGACCCTACAGCAACGAACGGACGACATCCCCTTGCTCGTCGAAGAATTCATGGGCTACTTCGGCCGGCGCATGGGCAAACATTTCGAGGCGATCGACCCCGACTCCCTCGAATGCCTCATGCACCGCCCCTGGCCCGGCAACATCCGCGAGCTGCGACACGTCATCGAGCGCGCCATGATCCTGTGCGACCCACCGATACTTACCATCCCCTCCGCCGAAAAAACCCCGTCGAACACCCCGCGACACGAACCCGACATCGACGGCGATATCCTCCGACCCCTCCACGAAATCGAGGCGCGCTACATCGAACGCGTTCTCTCCGCCACCCACTGGGTCGTCGAAGGCCCCCGCGGCGCCGCGCGCATCCTCGGACTCCACCCCTCGACCCTCCGCTCCCGGATGAAACGGCTCGGCCTCGCGCGGGCCCGCTACCACCCACGATAATTCACGGCTACGCCGCCATATTTCGTGGCCCCACGATATTTCGCGGGCCCCCGCCCCCAACCCATCCACATGATCGCTGCAATAACAACATAACACCATATGCAACAATCACTTAAAAAATGTGCGCCCGACACGCCCGGTTGGCACACCGCGTGACACCACTCTACCGCGACGTGCCCACGCGTGAGCAGCGCCCGAACGCGAACCCGATCACGACCAAACGTGACAGAAAGGAATCAACATGAACACCTGGAAACAAACCTGCACCGCGATCTTGACCGCCGCCGCGACGACGACGCTCGCCGCCGCGGCCGGCGGAATCCCACCCCGCTACCACGCCATCGAGTTCGATATCCTGCTCGACGGCGTCACCACCCCCAGCGACCTCAACAACGCCGGATACACCACCGGCAAATCCGGCGGCGGCGCCGTAAATACCAGCCAGCACGCATACTTAGGGTATTCCGACGGCACGATCATGTCCATCGAAACAATCCCCGGAACCAGGTCGAGCGAGGGCCAGGTTATCAACGACCACGGCGTCATCGCAGGTGTCATGCGACGCCAAAATGGAACATACACGCTCTTTTACTACACCCCCGAGCAAGGCATGGTTGACATCGGCTCGTTGGGCGGTACCTATGGCAGAGTTTTGGACATCAACGAGGCCGGCGATGTGGTCGGCGAATGGAAAACCCCTACCGGCCAATACCATGCCTTCCTTTATACCACCGCCGACGGCCTCATCGACTTGGGCACGCTCGGGACGTACGAAAGTCACGCTCGCGATATCAACGAAAACCGTCAGATCGTCGGCGATTCGTGGACCGATGACTGGGACGTACACGCTTTCTTGTGGGAAGACGGCGTGATGTACGACCTTGGCACGGGTGGGGGTGACTGGAGTAGCGCCTACTACATCAACGACCAGGGTGTCGTGGTCGGCGAATCCAAGGACGCCAGCGGTACGATGCGTGCCTTTCGCTACGACACATCGACTGACACCATGACGTTGTTGCCTAGCCCGCCAGATGCTCAAAGCTGTCATGCTACCTGGATCGCCGGTGATTCGGACCTGATCATCGGTTGGTGGGTGTCCAATGATGGCGCCGCAAACCGGGCGTTCTATTACACGGGGGCAGAAGGAATGGTGGATATGGGGCTGAATCTGGGTTCGGGTTGGGCCATGCCGCCCCCCGTGGCCAATCAAGCCGGTGAGACGCTGCTGGTCCAGTTGGATGACCATACCTACGAGACCTTCGGGTATCTTTTCGATCCCGCTACAGGCGTTCACGATCTCAACGATCTTCTGGCAGTTGCGCATCCGTGGAGTATTGTCGATGTGGTAGGGATCAACGAGGCGGGGCAGATTCTGTGTGTTGGGATGTTGCGAACCCTCCCGTGGTCTCAGTACGCCGTCCTACTTACGCCGATCACGCCCGGCGATCTCGATGCCGATGGCGATGTGGATTTGGGAGACTTGGCCCAATTGCTGGCCGGTTACGGAACAACCGAAGGTGCCACCTATGCCCAAGGCGACATCGACGCTGACGGAAACGTGGATCTGGACGACCTTGCGGCACTGCTGAGTGTTTACGGGACTGGTATGTAGCAGCAGACAAAATCGTGCGGGAGGGATTGTACTTGTCGTGGCATGGCCCGTCGCGCGGGTCGGTCTGGTTCGACCGGCTGGCGCGGCGGGTGCTTCGTTTGGGGCATGACAGGGACGGGAACCTGTCGGTACGCCGACGATCGCGACGTCGCCTGCGGGTCAACCCCCGACCGCCGCTCCGAGTCCGCTCATGGCGGTCATGATAGTCCCCGCGCATATGCACAACGCCGCAAGGCCGCAGAAAACGAGGCTGACAATCGCCCGCCAATTGTTTTGGCGGCTCTGGGTGAGGCTGACGATGGCGAGCGCGAGGCCCGCGAGTGAAAAAAAGACCATGCCGATGTTTGCCGCCATGATCCACGGGCTGGAGCCGATCTCCCGTTGTATTTCCGCGATGCGTTGGGACGAGGGCTGGGAACCGGGGTGTTTCATCACTTCGCGGGCCATGCGTACTGCGCTGTAGCCGGCCATCGTGCCGAACATCAACGCCATGAGGATGGTGCACAGCAGGGCGTAGTTTCCATAGGTCCGAGCGGCCCGCTCCTGGCGCGAGGGTTCGGCCGGGCCGACGTGCAATCCCTGCTCGTATGGTCCCTGCGGTGGTAATGGTGGCGGCGCGAAACCTCCCGGCTGCTTCGTTTCGGGAGCGGGTGGGCCGTCACTGGGGCGGGCGGGGCCGCCGACGGGTTGGTCGAGCGTCGATTCGGTGGGCACGTGAACCACTCGCCGACAGTACGGGCAGGCCGCTGTCTGACCTGCGAACTCGTCATCCACTTCGATCGGCTGCTCGCAACCGGGGCAACGAAACTGGATCGCCATGGGGTTTGCTCGCTCCTTGCGAAACCGGGAACGCGATCTGCAAGGCGGGTCGCGTGTCCGCCGAAGTGGAATCATAACCGCACTTACGGCTTTGCGGCCAGCCTGAAGGTGGATCGACGCAGGCATCCATGCGCGTGTCGTGATGGCGTCTTTCTGGCGGCGTGTAGCTGGCGGTTGGTGGCTTTTGCTTGGCACGAGCGGGTTGGTGCCATAGACTCCTATGCGTGCGGGCCGGTCGCGGTCAGCGCCACGAGCCGCCCGTCCAACCGTGGGAGTCTGTGCATGAAATACCTGTGGATGACGCTCTTGGTGTTCACGCTGTCAACATCGGGTTGGGCAGTCGATGAGAACCAGGACAACCCCGATCGCCGGCCGTTCCGCGATTTCCGCGGCCAGCGCGGCGCGGTCGAGCAGATTATTTTTTCCGCGGACGGAAAGAGCCTGGTCAGCTCGGGCGCGGATGGGCGGATATACGTGTGGGACGTCGCGCGTGGTGAGTTGGTACGGCAGATCTTCCCCCGCGAGCGGGCGGTCGACGCGAACCTGATGACCGGTCCTCACAGCCGGCGTATCGACTGCATCGCGTTGAGCCCCGACGGCAAGACCATTGCGGAGTCCGCGGTCGAGCCCACGCTCGACACCGTCGTTCGCTTGTGGAACAAGCAAACGGGCGAGCCGACGGCCGAGCTGCTGCACGGCCGGCAACATGTGCGCAGCCTCGCGTTCACCCCCGACGGCAAGTACCTCATCTATAGTGTCCAAGACCCCGACCGGTGGGCCGAAACAATCGTCTTTCTCGATCTCAAAACGCGCAAAAAGGCGTTCGAGCTTTCCGAAAAGCGCCTCGCGGTCACCAACATGGCCGTCAGTCCCGACGGCAAGCGGCTGGCGGCTTCCGGCCCCCGGCGGATCTACATCTGGGACATCGCCCGCAAGAAACTCCTGCACACGATCAAGGCACACAAGAAAGTCATCCGCTCGATCGCGTTCTCTCCCAACGGCAAGTTGCTGCTCAGCGGCGCGACCGACGACACGGTCCACGTCTGGAACGTTCGCACGGGCAAACGCACCCTCGAGATCAAAGCGGAACAAGACGGCGTGCTCGCGGTCGCGTTCAGCCCGACCGGGCGCACGATCGCCAGCGGTGGCGCGAACCACACGATCAAACTGTGGCAACCCAAGTCGGGCAAGCTGCGCTGGCGGCTATGGGGACACCTCGATCGCGTGTTGTGCCTGGCGTTCGCCCCCGACGGCAAGACGCTGGCCAGCGGTTCGCGCGACACGACCATCGCCTTGTGGAAGATCGTCGAGCCCGCAGACGAGGACGAAAGCCAGCCCGAGCAAGATGACGAAGACTGGAAGGATTAACCCGCCGTCGCGCCTGCCCCCCGCCCGTCGCGGGCCCGCCGACCGATGACGGCGGCGGCACTGCTGGCCGATGTTCTGTTGCTGCTCGTGGCGGTCGTCTGGGGGAGCGGCTTTGTCGCCCAGCGTTTGGGGATGGACCACGTCGGACCGCTCACGTTCACCGCTGCCCGTTTCGCCGTCGGAACGCTGGTGCTCCTGCCGATCGTGCTTCGCCGAACGCGAAACGTCTCCGCCGCGCGCGCAACGCCCGTGCCCGACGACGTGTGCGGGCAGGGTTTCCCGGCCGAGACAGTGTTTTCACGGTGGCGACGTGGCGTGTTTGCCGGCGGTGCGGTGTGGCGCGGTGGAATCGTGCTGGGGCTGGTACTGTTCGCCGGCGCGGCGCTCCAACAGATCGGGTTGGTTTCTACGACCGCCGGCCAGGCGGGGTTCATCACCGGCCTGTACGTCATCTTCGTGCCACTGATCGGTTTGGCGCTGGGGCAGCGGGCGGGATGGCTCATCTGGCTCGGCGCCGCGCTGGCCATCGCCGGACTGTATCTGCTGAGCGTGACCGCATCGCTGGCGATGGAAATCGGCAACGCGTTTGTGCTCGCGTGCGCGGTAGTCTGGGCCGTGCATGTGGTGCTCGTGGGACGTTTCTCGCCGCGTACCGACCCGATCCGGCTGGCGGCGATACAGTTCCTGACCGCGGCGGCGCTGGCGACCGTGACGGGACTGGTCTTCGAGCGGCCAACGGCGGCGGACGTGTGGGCTGCCCGCGGCGCGATTCTCTACAGTGGCGTCGTCGCGGTGGGCGCGGGCTATACGCTCCAGGTCGTCGCCCAGCAGCATGCCCCAGCAGCGCACGCCGCGATCCTGTTGAGTCTCGAAGCGGTGTTCGCCGCAGTTTTTGGCGGGCTGTTCCTGGCCGAAACGCTGACGGGGCGGCAGGTATTCGGGGGCGCGCTCATGCTCGGCGGGGTCGTCGTGTCCCAGCTTCACACCGCGCGCCGGCCCGCTTGACGCCGGTGACGGACGCGCGGAAGATGGGGCCGATTTGACGGGGCGCGGCCGCCCGGCCACGCGCGGCGATGCGGTTGCGCGGACACGCCCGGGCCG
Organism: Phycisphaerae bacterium; assembly: GCA_026984555.1. Lineage (GTDB taxonomy): Bacteria > Planctomycetota > Phycisphaerae > UBA1845 > Fen-1342 > JALSRY01. The sequence goes on along the minus strand of JALSRY010000318.1, from coordinate 8,061 downwards.
CTCTCGGCGGCGCCGATCGAGGAGGATGACATGTCTACGTTCCGGACCCGGTTCATCTTCGTGTTTGCAGCGAGTTTTGCCATGACCGTCGGCTGCGCCCACCAGCAACGCAATTTCCAACAGGATGTCGAGTTTCTTCGCCAGCACCAGGAGGTCGTCGTGCTGGGCAAGCGGGCGGACGGTCCGCGGGTGGTCGTCGTGCCGGCTTACCAGGGGCGCGTGATGACCAGCGCGGCGGATGGTGACGCCGGCCTGAGTTACGGATGGATCAACTACGATCTGATCGCCTCGGGGCAGGTTCGCCCGCACATCAATCCGTTTGGCGGTGAGGATCGGTTCTGGATCGGGCCGGAGGGGGGGCAGTACGCGGTCTTTTTCGAGAAAGGCGCTCCGTTCGATTTCGAGCACTGGCAGACGCCGGCCCTGATCGACACCGACGCCTACGAGGTCACGAGCTGCTCGGATACGGCCGTCGCGTTCGCTCATCCCGGCCGGCTGACCAACTACGCCGGGACAACGTTCGACTTTCGGATCGAGCGGACCATCGCCCTGCTCGATCACGACGCGATCGTTGCGAACCTGGGTGTCGATCCTGGCGACGTGGCCGCCGTCGCGTATGAAAGCCGCAACACGATCACGAATACGGGCAGCGTGGCGTGGAGCAAGCGTGGCGGTTTGCCGTCGATCTGGATTCTCGGGATGTTCAAGCCGTCGCCGCACACGACGGTCGTGATCCCGTTCCAACCCGGTCCCGAGTCGGAGCTCGGCCCGATCGTCAACGATGCCTATTTCGGCAAGGTGCCGGCGGATCGGCTCAAGATCGGTGACGGCGTGTTGTTCTTCAAGGGGGACGGCCAACACCGTTGCAAGATCGGCATCTCGCCTCTGCGGGCCAAACCCGTGCTCGGCAGTTACAACGCCGACCAGCACGTGCTCACGATCGTGCAGTACAACCTGCCTGAAGGCGTCAGCGACTACGTGAACTCGATGTGGGAGCTACAGGACAAGCCCTTCGGCGGCGACGTGGTCAACAGCTACAACGACGGTCCGCTCGACAACGGCGACCAACTTGGCCCGTTCTACGAGTTGGAAACGTCGTCGCCGGCGGCGGCGCTGGCTCCGGGAGCACACCTCACGCACATACACCGCACTTACCATTTCGAGGGCGACGAGGACACGCTCGACCGTATCGCGCAAGCGGTGCTCGGCGTTTCGCTGGACCAGATCGAAGACGCTTTCTGAACCGCTCGGACGCACGGGTTCGCCCGCCGTCGGGCACTGACCGATTGCCGGCTGACGGTGTGCGGGTATGCGCGGCGGTTGCGGATCAGCGCGGCGCAGGTGGCGGCACGGCGTTTTCACCGGCCGCGAGCAGGTCAGCCAATGACATCGAGTCGAGCGCGTTCAGCAGACCGGCGCGAACGGGGGTCAGGGCGGCGTCGATTTCGGGTGCGAAAGCCGCCACGGCACCGTCGGCCGCGTGAGGGTCCGCCAACGCCAGCACCTGCGCCACGGTGATCGCTTCGGGGGGCCGTCCGAGGGTGTAGGCGATGTGTTCTTCTTCGCCGGCGGGAACGATCAGCCCCGCTGCGACGAGGTGATCGAGCAACCGGGCCACGGCTTCGCCGGGCAGGTTGAGCCGCCCCGAGATCTCCTGGAATGGCACGGCGCCCCGTCCGTGCGTAAACGACCGCGCCACCGCTACGAGCACGGCGAGCATGTCTGAGGGACCGAGCAGCAGACGCTCGGCCCGTTCGGCCAGTCGCATGCGGCCCAGATTGGTTGCGGTATGGGCCAGTTCCGCGCCGAACAGGAAAATCAGCCACGACAAGTTGAGCCACAAGAGAAACAGCGGCAGCACGCCCAACAGCCCATAGAGATTGCCCGTTACGACGAAATGCCGCACGTACAGCGAGAATCCCCATTTGGCCGTCAACCAGACCGGCACGGCAACGACCGCTCCGCCGATGGCCGACCGCATCGGTACTTGCGTGTTGGGCAGGTACTTGTACACCGCGGCGAGGACGATGATTCCGACGAGCGCGGGGCCGGCCTGGCCGAGCAGGATGAGCAGCCACGATAACCCCGCGGTATCCTGGAAGGTCTCGATCACGTTGCGTCCGAGATACGATGCCGCCACGAGCACGATTGGTCCGAGTGTCATGGCCGACCAGTAGAGCAGCACCCGGCGCCCGAGCGCGCGGCTGCGCGGGGCCTCGAAGATGCGGTTGAGGGCGCGCTCGATGGTCGTGAGCAGTGTGAGGGCGGTCCAGATCAGCAGCACCCCCCCGACAGGGCCGATACGCTGGAACGTGAGCTTGTGTTCGACGTTGGTGACGAGCTTTTCGACCTGGTCGGCGAGGTTGACGCCGACCGCCGGCGTGCTGGCCGGTGCAGGTCCGTCTTCGGGGCGGGCGACCGGCTGGGTGACGGCGATCTGCCGAAAGCCGGAGGCTTCGAGGAAACGGCGCAGGCTGCGCTTGCTGTCTTCCAAGGCGCCGACGGACTTGAGCATGAGCACGACGAGCACGAGCACGGGAATCATCGCGAAGACCGTGCGGAACGAGAGGGCGGCGCTCATCGCGGTGACGTTGTTGGCGTGGAGTCGGCGGGCGCAATAGCGCCACAGCTCGATCTGAAAGCGCAACAAGCGGGCCCAACGCCCCAGCTCCTGGCGGGGGCTGGCGAGCAGGCGCTCGAATTGTTCGCGGAGGACTGACATCACGCCTCACTGTGACGCAACCGGACGCTGCTGGCAAGGCCTCGGTAAACGCCAGGCGGGCCGACAACCCGCGGCTTGGGGAGCCCGGCAGGTCGTCGGCCCGCGGTGAACGTGCGTGGCAGACCGGCAGCGGCGGCGAATCAGAAATCCGCCAGATCTTGCGTGGCTTCGTCGAGGGCGGCTTCCTCGGCGGCGCTCCACTCGTACCCGGGTGAATCACCTCCCGGATCGGATGGTGCCAGCGGTGCCGGCTTGTCGGCGGTCTTGGGAGCGGCCTTGCTCGGGGAGGACTTCGAAGCTGCCGAAGCTGCGCTCGTCACAGTGGCCGGTGTTTTCTTCGGCGAGCCGGCTTTCTGGAGACCGCCGGACTTGGGCATCTTGGAGGGCTTGGCTTTCCCGGCAAACTTGATGCCGACGGCGTACTTGCCACCTTTGGGCGTGCAGTGGGCGACGGTGCCGGTGACCTTGCGGCTGTTGCCGTGCTCGTCCGGTACCATGACGCTGGCCTTGGTGCCGACGTTGATGGGTTGGTCGGCGAGTACGCCGACGCCGCCGGCGGAAACGTCGTGTGTCTGCCCCTGGATCGTGCCGTGGGTTGGGGTTTCGATCTGCGTCGGGGCGACGGCGACGCGGCGATCGTGTTTCCTTCGTGAGCCCTTGGCCAACGCTATGAGCTCGCCGACGAGTTGGTCCTTGAGCGCAATCGCCATGCCGCTGAGTTCTTCCGAAGCGCTGGCGGACTGCTCGGCCGCCGCCGCGTTCTGCTGCGTGATCTGGTCCATGTGGGAAATGGCGCTGGTGATCTGGTTGACACCCTGGGCCTGCGTCTGGCTGGCTTCGGAAATGTTCTTCATCAGCTCGGCGACTTTCTGAACCTTGTCGATGATTTCGTGGAAGGTGTCGGCGGCCTGGCCCGCGACGCGGGTGCTCTCGGTCGAACGTTTGACCGTTTCCTCGATCAGGGTCGTGGTTTCCTTGGCGGCCTCGGCGGAGCGCTGGGCCAGGTTGCGGACTTCGTCGGCTACCACCGCGAAACCCTTGCCATGTTCGCCGGCGCGGGCGGCCTCGACGGCCGCGTTGAGCGCCAGCAGGTTGGTCTGGAACGCGATCTCCTCGATGACCTTGATAATCCGGCTGATCTGTTTGGAGGCGTCGTTCATACCCGCCATGGCCTGGTTCAGGGACTGCATCGTCTGGTCGCCGCTGCCGGCGGCGGCGCGCGTTTCCGAGCTCAGCGACAGGGCCAGCTCGGCCTTCTGCGCGTTCGTCCCCGCGTTGGAGTCCAACTCCTGGAGCGCGCTGCTGGTTTGTTCGAGCGACGAGGCTTGCTGGCTGGCGTGTTCGGCGAGATTCTGCGCGGCACCGGCGACCTGCTCGGCGGCGCTCTGGACCTGGTTGGCGCCGTCGTAGAGTCCCGTGGTGATCTTATCCAGCTTGCGCCCCACGCCGTATCCCACGAGGCTGGTTGTGATCGTCAGCAGTACGAGCAGGCCCAGGGCCCCCAGCCCGATCGACCAGCGGGCGGTCGTCAGCGCTGCCAACGCCTCGCTGTTATCGAGCACATACGCGATCACGCCGATCGGCTTGCCCGCGTAATCGCGGACCGGAAACGTGGTGATGGCATAGTTCCCGGTCTGCTCGGTGTGCGATCCGTGCTCTCCCGCGTCGAGCATGCCCAACGAGATCAGGTCACGGACCATGTCGCTGTTCGTGCTGGCCACCTGGACATACTTCCCGCCGATACGCGGATATTTCTTCTGGTCTGTCAGTTTCCGAGCGACCTTGAGCAGGTCGGCGTTCATGTAGACGCCCAGGTTCTGCGTGTCGGAAGTCTTCGCGGTGAGTACCAATGGCGTATATGCCGAAAGCATTTCGACCGAGCCGAGGTGTTGTCCGTCGGGCCCGACGACCGGCGCAAGACCGCGGATTGCGAATCCGCCGCGGCCCACTTCCACGCCCATGATCGGCTGATGCTTGCCCTTGTTGATGTCGAGCACGGTCTTGCGGAAGCCGGAGATGTCGTCGCTGGCGTGCTGTTTGCTTCGCCAAACGCGGAGGAAACTGCGGCCGTTGGGCAGATGGAAGTGCAGGCCGTAACGTTTCGCGCCCGTCACCGCGAGGTAGCTCTGGGCGATCGGCGTGAACTCCTTGCGGAGCATTTCACGGGCCTGTTCGACCTTGGGGTCGTTCTCGTCGTCGATGTTGCCCGATAGCGCGAGTTGGTACGCCTCCTGCACCACCGGCATCCGCCCAAACAACGCCGCGTGCGAGAGACACTCCCGCTCGATCTGTTTCTGGTAGGCGTTGATCTCGGCGATCTTGGAGCCGATCTCCTGCTGCGCGTTGTCTTGCACGAGCCGCGTCAGCAGCGTGTTGGCCAAGAGGTAGGCGCCCACGCTGGCCACAATCGTGACGCCACATACCGGAAGCAGGAAGCGGTTTTGCAATGTCATTCCCGTTACTCCTCAGCAGTCCGGCCAACCGCCCCCCATTTCGGCGACGTGCGGCCGACCAACACGAACCATCCGATCCCGCAGCATGTGCGGCGATGTGTTTTTTATCGTCAACATCGCGCAAGCGGTTTCCCTCAAAAGCCGCCGGAAACGCAAAACGGTGGGTTCCTGTCACGGGGTGGAGGAGCCGGGGTGCGACGGGGCAGCGCGTAAGACACCGATAACCGCGGATACCGGCCGCGGTTGCGCAAGGTGTGCGCGATGCCGCGGCCTTTGGTAGGGCTGGCGCTGCGCGACGGGAGCGTTGGCAGGGCAACAGCGGCGGTTACGGGGCACAAGACTCACCGGGGCCGGTTGCCTACACGAACGTTGGTGCCGCGGTACCGGCGTCAGGGTTTCGAGGGGGTGGGGGTGGCCGAGCGGCCGGCGTACAGCCGCGCCAGGGCTGCGCGAAGGTCCAGCACGACCCCCAAGGCGGTAGGCACGAGCACGAGGGTTCCGAGTGTGGCGACGAGCATCCCGCCGAGCATGACGGCGGCCAGTCCGCGGTAGAGCTCGCTGCCGGCGCCGGGGAAGAGCGCCAGCGGGAGTTGTCCGAAGAACGTGGTCAGGCTGGTCATCAGCACCGGTCGCACGCGGACCCGCACCGCCTCGCGGACGGCCTCCTGGCGGCTCATCCCGTGGAGACGCAGGTTCTGGAGCGCCTGATCGACGAGCAGGATGGCGTTGTTGACGACGATGCCGACGAGGATGACGAACCCGAGGAAGGTCAGCACGTCGAGCTGCTGTACGGGCTGGTCGGTGGTCAGCAGCGTGCCCCAGTGGGCGATCGAAAGGCCCAAAAACCCGCCCAGGACCGCCAGCGGCACGCTGAACATGATGACCAGTGGATAGAGCCAGCTTTCGTAGAGCGCGACGATCAGGAGGTAGACGATCAGGATCGACAAAAAGAAGCGGCTGCTGGCGAAGTTGCGCAGCGAGCGCCAGTTGAACCCTTCCCACTTGCCTACCATCGCGGTCCGCGCTTTTTCGAGCTTGTCGGCGTTGCCGGTGAGCGAGACGAGGATGCTTGGATCGATCCTGTGGGCGCGTTGCAGCGCGGGCACGATCTCGTTGCGGATCTGGCCGATCACGCTGGCCAGGGCCACCGACTCGGGCGGATGGACCGTGAGTGTCACGGCGCGCTGGCGTTCGACGTGGTTGATCTGTTCGGGCGACGTGGTGTCGAGCATGCGGACCAGTGCCTTGAGCGGAACGACCCGGCCGGAAGGGGTGAAGATCGGCACCTGGCCGACTGCGCGGGTTGTCTTGCCGTGCTGCCCCTGCACGTAGAGGGACAGGTCGATCGTGCGTCCACCCTGTTCGCGGAAGTCGTCCACGTAGGCGCCGTCCACGCACGCCTCGACGATCGTGCCGACATCGGCGACGGTCATCCCAAGGTCGGCGGCCCGCTCGCGATCGCTGATGATGCGCAGCTCGGGCCGACCGAGGTTGAAATTGGCCGGGTTGGGCTGTGGCCGGCCGAAGCGCTTGTTGGTTTCCTGGTACATGGCAATGGCGGCCTGGGTGACTTTTTCCAGGTCGTCTCCGCGGATTTGCACCTCGGCCGTGTTCCCCCCGCCGAAGGAGAACAGTTGGGTCTGGAAGAAGATCGGATAGACGCCGGGGATCTGCCCGCCGGCGGTTTCCATCAGGCGCTTGAGGGGTTTGACGCGTTGGGGGTCGCGGCTGGTGCAGCCCATGAAGCAGCCGCCGTTGAACGAAACGAAGAAGAAATTGTCGATCAGCGGTGGGGGGGTGAGCCACTCGCGGCGCAACCGGTCGCGTTCGAGTGCGGAGAGCTTGGAGTTGGCGTCGGGGCGCAGCTCGGGGATCGCGCCGGCGTCGATCATGGCGTGGACCTGTTGGACCCAGCGCTGATCGAGTTTCCTCTTTTCGGGTGTGCCGGGCTGGACCTCCCAGTAAGGCCGCAAGGTCGCCTCGATGATGTGCCCCATGCGGTTGAATTCGTCGAGGCTGTAGCCCGGGGGCGTCAGCAGGAAGCCGAAGACGAGATTGCGGTTTCCCGCGGGCAAGTAGGTGGTCGCGGGAACGAGCCGGGGCGTGAGCAGGACGACCGCGGCCAGCATCCCCAGGATGACGATCGCCCGTCCCAGGGTCGAGCGGTTCGCACGGTCGACGAGTCCGCTGACGAGGGCGGGGAGGCGACCCGTCACGTGCCGGGTGTCGGCGGGGGCGGTGGACCGCTGGCCGCCACGTCGCGCCGCCAGCAGTCGGGCCGAGAGCGTGGGAATCACGGTCACCGCGACGATGAGCGAGAGCGCGACGGCGGCGGAGGTGGCGATACTGATGTCGCGAAACAACTGGCCGGCCTCCTCCCGCACGAAGACGACGGGGAGGAAGACGGCGAGCGTGGTCAGCGTGCTGGCCAACACGGCGCCCCAGACCTCGCGGGCACCGTCGAATGCCGCCTGCTGGACGGTCTTGCCGAGCTGGTAGTGGCGGTAGATGTTTTCGAGCACAACGATCGCGTTGTCCACGACCATGCCGACGGCGAAGGCGATGCCCGCCAGCGAGATCACGTTGAGCGTGCGTCCGAGCAGGGCGACCACCATGAAGGTGCCGATCACGGAGATGGGAATCGCCAGTGCGACGACCAGGGTGGCCCGGACGTTACGCAGAAACAGCAGCAGCACGATAACCGCCAGCGCGCCGCCGTAGATGATGTTCTGCTGGACCATCGCGATCGACTGGTCGATATAGACGGTTTCGTCGTAGACCTGTTCGAGGTGCAGACGCATCTTGCGGGCGTTGAGGACTTCCTCGTTCACACGGGCGACGGCGGCGCGCACGCCGGCCATCACTTCCAGCACGTTCGTGCCGACT
>JALSRY010000317.1 GCA_026984555.1 Phycisphaerae bacterium | reverse complement strand
CCATCGTCACGCGCCGGGCGTCCAGACGCCGCGCGAGCAGGTCCGTGTGCCCGCGAAAACGATGCCCGGCAAGCTGCCACGCCTCTTTGCAGATCGGGGCCGTGACCAACGCGTCGATCGTGCCGCCCCCGAGGTGCCGGATCGCCTGCTCCACGAAGCGGAACGACGCTTCGCCGGCAAGCTCGTCGGGCTTGCGCCGGCCGTTGACACGCGGCTGCGGCAGGTCGTCGAAATCCGCAACCAGCACCCCCGTGCCCACGCGCGCCCGCCCGTCGTATGGTTCACGCCACCAGAACGGCGAGATTTCGGCCTGGTCCGCGGCGAACTCCAGCGCGTCGTGCAACCCGAACACGATGTACCGAGCGGCCCCCCGCAGCTCCGGGTCGGCCAACGCCTTGACGATGACTTCCGGACCGATGCCCAGCGGGTCGCCCATCGAAATACCGACCAGCGGCTTTTCCCCCGCGACGCCCTGTGCGCCGCCCGACGTCATGACACGAACCCGCTTTCGCGCAGGCGCTCGAGCGTGAGACCCGACCCGCGCGCCGCCACGCCGGCGGCGCCGTCCACCCCCACCAACGTATCGAGCCGCTGCACGATCATCCGCGCCAGAATGTCGGTTTCGATATTGACGCGGTCCTCGGGACGGCGGTCCGCGAGCACCGTGCGGGCCAGTGTCGTCGGGATCAGCGCGACGGAAAAATCCTCTTGCGCCACGGCGACGACCGTGAGACTCGTGCCATCGAGCGCAATCGAACCTTTGCGGGTGATGTACGGCATCAGCGCTTGGGGAGCGCGAACCGTGAGCACATATTCGCCGCCGGTGTGCCGGACGGACCGTACCGTACCCACGCCGTCCACGTGGCCCTGTACGAAATGCCCGTCGATGCGGTCGCCCAGACGCAGCGAGCGTTCGGCGTTGACACGGTCGCCACGGTGCAGGTCGGCGAGCGTGGTGAGCCGCCAGGTCTCGGGCACGACGTCGAAACCACCGATGCTTCCGCGCAGCTCCGCCAGCGTGAGACACACACCATTGATGGCGACGCTCGCCCCCAGCGGGAGCTCGTCGGCGAGCGGACCGAGCCGGATATCGAGGCGCACCGCGTCGGTACCGGGCCGTACCCGGTCTACATCACACACACGCTCGATGATGCCCGCGAACATGGACGACACGCATCCTCTGGTTGCGGCGCTGCCGCGCCGGTCGCCGCCTGACGCGGTGCACGCAGCCGGCGCGCCGCGTTCAAGATCATATTCCAATCGGCGACCACTCGCACGAGGGGTTTCGCGTGGCGGCAGCAAGAGACGCGACGGGAAGCCGGACCGATGCGCAGGATGCCCGCGCGTTTTCTACGGCCACTTCGGCAGCGGCGCGTCACCCTGCGGTACCTGGTATGGGTTGTCCGGATCCCAACCGCTCACGTCGGCACAGCCGCAATGTGTGCAGACCGGGTAGGGCGTCGGCCGGGGCGGTTGGCCGGGCTTGCGGATCAGCTCGGGAATAAAGCGGTATTTGCAGTCGTTGCAGAACCACCACGGGTAGACTGCGTCCTCCCCGCAACCTTCGCAATGATATGGTGGTTTTTCCCCGGGATGAAACGTGATCGTCGTTTCCTGTTTGCAATTCAGGCAGATCCCCGCCGCGGTGAACTCGTCTGGAAACTTCATGGCGCCGCCGGAGCGGGCCGTGAGAACGCGATAGCCCGCGAACGCGATGATGACTACCGCCACCACCGCGATCGCGACGTTTCGTTTCTGTTGATCCATCTGCTCACTTCCTGTCGCGCGGGTTGGAAGGCAGCTTTCTCCATGCGTTGCGCTGCGTTCTCCACAGCGCGCTGAGTTCTTCCGGGTAGTCGCTCGGGTGCACGTTGTTCGCGAAGTCCACGCTGCCCGGAGCCTTCGCACCGATCCACTTCGCCGCAACGCGCCCCTCGGCGACGAGCCGCCGAAACGGCTTGCGGTTTTCGCCCTGACGGCCGAAATCCTCGATCTCCCCGCGGTACTCGCTGGCGAAATGACGCGTCTGACGCTCCCCGGGCAACCAGGTGAACGCGCGGTTCGTGTCGAAGCCTCCCCGGCCGATCTGCAACTCCTGCGCGCTGGGCTTCGGCTGGGCCGTCAGAAGTTTCACGTGTCCGTCCACGAAAAGCGAATTGGTCTGGAATTCGCCGGCGTAGCCGTGACGCCAGCCCACCATCGTGCCGTACAGGTTGGGAAACTGAAGTGGCTCACGATAGCGGCCGTAGTCCGTCGTCAACCACAGCCAATGCGCATTCATCGAGGAAAACCAATCCCACCAGCCGTCGATCGCGTAAATCTGCCTCGACGAATCCTGCTTCCAGCGGTCACGCTTGTAGTTGAAGTGCATGATGTTGTTGAGCGCGTAGCTCGTGCGAACGCCCCGTTTGGGATCCTGCCCCTGTCCAAGATCGTCTACAAAGCTGAACCCCCACGCGTCCCCGCGCGCTTCCATCACCGGATCGGGCCGCTGGTCGCTCGGGCAAAGACCCGAGCGCGCGTCGCCCAGGTAATCGAGATCGAACAGCACGTCCACCCATGTGTACATGATGAAACCGTTGGCGTTGGTGAACTCGCCGTCGTCCCAGCTCGGGCCGTAATCATGGTTCTCCGTGTAGCACGCCCGGACCGCCGTGCCGATCCCTTTGAGGTTCGCACCGCATACCGCGGTACGCGCCTTGTCCTTGGCTGTCTTCAGACTCGGAAGCAGAATCGAGATGAGCAGCGAAATGATGGCGACGACCACGAGCAGCTCGATCAGCGTGAACGCTCGGCGGCGTTCCGGTCGCGGTTGGCAGTGCATGTCGTGTCTCCTGACCATGAGAACCCTGATACGGTCCCTCTCGGTCCCCCGCACCGCTACGAACATTCATGCGCTCCAGGAACGCAAATGATGATCCCGTGAAAACTTTCTACCATATCATAGCTGTCGCCATCGACCCGTAAAGCCGACCGCCCGCCCCCGCTCATCGTTCACCAGCCGAACGCACGCGCGTCTGCCGCGACCACGCACAACGGACGCCGGCGACGACCCCGCTCATCGCGATCAGCCCACGGAACCGCCCGAAACACG
>JALSRY010000316.1 GCA_026984555.1 Phycisphaerae bacterium | reverse complement strand
ACAAGACGTTTAGACGAACACCCACGTTCTTCGACGAGGGCCTGGCGGTGCATGTCGAAATGGCCGAACCGTTTTGCCCGGACCTGCGGCGGCTGTTGCTGGACGTGGCCGGACGGATCGACGCGCGCGTACACCCGCGCGGCACCTATGTGTGCATGGAGGGGCCCGCCTTCAGCACTGTCGCCGAGTCGCACATGCACCGCGCGTGGGGGGGCGATGTGATCGGTATGACGGTGATGCCCGAGGCCCGCCTCGCCCGCGAGGCCGAGATCGCTTACGCACTGGTCGCGCTCGCGACGGACTACGATTGCTGGCGACCCCACCAGGCCCCCGGCGACCGGCGGAAACTGCTGGACGAGATCATCGGCAACCTCAACGCCGCCACCGCCAACGCCGTGGCGCTGCTCAAGGCCGCCGTCGAGAAGCTCGCGACTCATCCGCTTCCCCGGTCGCCGATCCATGACGCCCTCGAGTTGGCGATCTGGTCGGACCGCGCGAAGCTCGCCCCGGAGGTGTTCGCGAGGTACGGCGTGCTGCTCGAGAAGTACGCGCCGCCAGCCCAACACTCCGCCGGCTAACGTTTTGCGCATCGCTCCGACCAATCGCAACCCGCCCCGTGCGGTTTGGTGTGGAGTTCTTTTCGCAATATTTTGGGATTTGTTGTACACTTGTAGTGTTGCATTGCACGATCACGTCGTGCGCGTTCGAGGGGCAAGAGGCGGCGGTGTCCGTCTGTGGCGGCTGCGCACAGTACTGTGGGGGCGGTGACGCTTCTCGCGGGAAGAACATGAAGAGTCGGTCGCGGATCATTTCCAGACCATGGACGGATGAGTACGCCGATTTGCTGCGTCGGTTCTGCGACGCTCCAGACGATGCGCTGCTCGAGCGCGCGGCGCAGTTGGGGCGGGATCTGTTCTCCGAGGGGGTTCCACCCGATTTCATCGCCGCCGGACATGCGGTGTGTTTGCACGACGCGTACTCGGCGGGGGCGGCCCAACCCGGCGAGACGTTGTCGCTGCACGCCGCATCCCTGTTGGGAGCCCTGATGGCGGCGTATGCCGAGGGATACGCGGCCCAGCAGCAGGTGAGCCAACGACTGGCCGAACACACCCGCCGCGTCCACAACGAGATCGAAGCGCGGCGGCAGACCGAGCGCGAGCTGCGCCAGCAGCGGGATTTTGCCCAGGGGCTGCTGGATACGGCGCAAGCCATCGTGTTGTTGCTGGATGCGGAAGGACGCATCGTCCAGCTCAACCGCTACACGGAGCTCCTGACCGGGCACCGGCTCGAGGATGTCCGCGGGCAGGACTGGTTCAATCTGGTCGTGCCCGAAGCGGTGCGCCCGCAGACCCGCGCCGCGTTCCACGAGCTCCTCAAGGAACAATCCACGGAGCGGCGGACGTATCCCATCACCACCGCCGACGGCCAGCGGCGCGTGATCGAATGGTCGGGCCGGCTCCAATACGACACCGACGGCCACGTCATCGGGTTGCTGGCGGTCGGGCTGGACGTGACGCAGCGGGAAGAGGCGCTGCACGCGCTCGCCGAGGCGCGAGACCTGCTCGAAAAGCGGGTGGAAAAGCGTACCGCGGCTTTGCGGCAAAGCGAGGAGCGCTACCGCGGCCTCGTCGAGTCGCAGCGTGACCTGATCGTGCGGGTGGATTCGCAGGGACGCTTCACCTATGTCAACGAGGCCTATTGCCGCATGTTCGGCAAGCGGCGGGAGGAGTTGCTCGGCCGGTCCTTTCAACCGCTGGTACACCCGGACGATCTGGCGGCGACTCTGGCGGAAATGGAACACCTCAAGCATGCGCCGTACCGGATTTACATCGAGCAACGGGCCAAGACCGCGGCGGGCTGGCGCTGGTTGGCGTGGGAAGACTACGCGATTCGCGACGCTTCAGGCCGGATCGTGGAGATCCAGGGCGTCGGGCGGGATATCACCGCGCGCAAGGATGCCGAGAACCAGGCCCGTCAGCGTATCGCGATCCTGGAAGCCGTACGTTTCGCCGGCGAGCGGTTCCTCCGCCATCCGGGATGGCGCCACCACGCCGACGTGGTGCTCGAACGGCTGGGAATGGCGGCGGATGTTTGCCGAACGTACTTGTTCGAGAACCACGTGGCCGCCGACGGCCGGCTGTTGGGCATTCAACGCAACGAATGGGTGCGGCCGGGGGTGACCCCGCAAATCGACAATCCCGATCTCCAGGACGTGGATTACGTCGCGATCGGGTTCGAGTCGTGGGTGCGCATTCTGGGCAGCGAAGGCATCATCGCGGGGCACGTGGCGGATTTCGACGAACCCATGCGGACCGTGCTGGCCGCGCAGGAGATCAAGTCGATCCTGGTCGTCCCGGTGTTCGTGGGCGAAGAGTGGTGGGGGTTCCTGGGCTTTGACGAAACCCGTCACGAACGCGAGTGGTCAACGGCGGAGGTCGAGGCGCTCTGTGCCGCGGCCGAAACGCTCGGCGCCGCGATCCAGCGCGACCACACCGAGGAGGAAGTGCGGCTGTTCAAGGCGGCGGCGGACACGGCGGCGTATGGAGCCGCGTTGACGATGACGGACGGGACGATCTTCTACGTCAACGAAGCGTTTGCCCGGCAACACGGCTGGACGCCACAGGAACTGATCGGCCGCCACTTGTCGGTGTTGCATACCGACGAGCAGATGCTCCGTTTGCGCGAGATCCTGGCGAAGCTCGCCACGCACGAGGTGCAAACCGCCGTCGAGGTGTGGCACAAGCGCCGCGACGGGTCGATCTATCCGACGCTGATGAGCTGCACGTTGCTGCGCGACGCGGACGGTCAGCCGCAGTTCATGGCCGCGACCGCGATCGACATTACGGCCCAGAAAGAGGCCGAGCGGGCCTTGCGCATCAGCGAGGCCCGCTATCGCACGATCGTCAACGACCAGACCGAGCTGGTGTGCCGCTTCGACCCCGCGGGGCGGATCACCTTCGCCAATGCAGCCTGCGGAAAAATGATGCAGGCGGATCCCGAAGAGTTGATCGGCCGGCCGATCTCCGACCTGATTTCGGTCGGGTGCTGCGAGCGCACCTCGCCCCACTTGCGCGCCTTGACCCCCGAACAACCCGTG
>JALSRY010000315.1 GCA_026984555.1 Phycisphaerae bacterium | reverse complement strand
CCCCAGGGCGCCGAGATAGATCCAGACCATGTACGGATCGTATTTGTCCCACAGTACGCTGCGGGCGTGCGTTTTGTCGCCCATGGCCAGCAGCCGCGCGCGGTAGGGGTCGATACGCATCAATCGCCGGGCCTGTTCGGGAGTGCGCGACCAGTCCTTGATCGCGAGCGCTTTCTGGATCAGCGGGCGCTTCGCGGCGAGGCGGGTGTAGTTGACACCTTCCTCGGTCATCACGCCGGCGGGTTCCTCCTTGCCCAGCAGTCGCAGGATGAACTTGACGATGCGCTCGATGACACCGACCTTGTCGACCTCCCGCTTGACGAGCGCGAGCGTTTTCTCGTCGGAACGAACCATCTCGCGCAGCAGGTCCAGGTTGTGCTTCCAATCCATGCTGTTGACCGCGTGATAGCGCGGATCGGGCTGGGAGGCCAGATAGACGTAAAGGTCCGCATGCGGCCGCGTGGTGGCCGGGTGCACGTCCGCCAACGCCGCCTCCACCTTGTGCGGGTCATAACCCAACGCCACGCTCAGGCCGTCGAACGCTTCCGTGCGGCTGATCCCGATCCGGCGGTTGATTTCGTCCATCCGCCGCTCGACCTGGTCTGCGCCGTACTGGAACGGCGTATCGGCCAGCGCCTGGTAGACGCGGTCCGTGGACGATGCGAACCAGGCCAGGGCGAGGTCGTCGAGCACGTCGGGGTCGTTGCCGAACTGCTGCCACAACCGTTCGATGACCAGCGAATCGGTCAGGCGTTCGTGCTCATCCGCGGGGACATCCCGGTTCATCGCCTGGCGCACTTCCGCGAGCGCTTCGCTGCGCTTGACGCCGGTGATGGTGGGCAGATAACGGGCCACGGCGGGCAGGTGGGCTTCTTCGAGGGTCAGTTCGCCGCGGGTGAGCCGGCGCGCCAGTACGACCAGCCGCTTGATCTCGTCGGTATCTTCGGTCACACGCTCGCCGGCGGGCAGCTTGGCCTCCGGCTGGGGAGCGAATACCGGCCGCGTCGCGGGGGTCTGCGAGGTGGGCGTGCTGGTGCTCGACGGGGTGATCTTCGGCGGCCAGCCGACCGTTGTGCCGACCTCGTCGGCGAAACGCGCCGCGTCGCTGGTGAGTGTCGCGGCCAACTCGTTGACGACCTGTGCGTAACCCGCGATCGAGGCGGCCCGGCGTTCGGGCCGCAGCGCCAGGTGCAGCAGGGCCAGGTTCTCGACCGTGCCCGTGTCGTAATGGAAAGCCGCGCACAGCTCGGATGCCATCTGTTGCGGCGCCACGCCGCGCGTCCGGCAGGCGGTCTCGAAGGCCTGCGCGCGTTCGATGTTCAGGAGTTTGGGCAGTTTGTCGAGCGCGTCGCTCCAGTCGGCGGCCTGAGCCGCCCGGGCGACGAGCTTGGTGTCGGTGGCGAGACACTTGAGCGCGAGCGTATCCTTGGCCCCGTAGTTGTCGTAGAAGTAGCCGCCGATCAGGTTGCCCAGTGCCCATCCGATGGCGAACGGGATGTTCGAGTAGCCCATGTAGAGGGCCTTTTTGTCTTTGGGGGCGATCAGGCCGATGTAGGCACTGAACGTCGGACTGCACATCATTTCGCCGATCGCGAACACGAAGATCATCAGGGCGCAGATCCACCCCAACTGCGTATACCCGGCGCCGACGAAACCGATCAGCGAAATCAACATGCCGATCACCATCGCCACGACCTTGTTGATCTTGCGGATCATCCAGGAGATCAGCAGCACCAGCGCGATGATCGAAATCGCGTCGATATTGATGAGGATTTCCGGCTTGGTCTGCCCGTTGGCGAGCACCCAGCCATCGGAAAGACGCCCGGCAATCGCCGCGACGTCCGAACTGTCCACCCACTCGTCGATGAAGTTGGGCAGCAGGTCGAACAGTTGCATGAACATCAGCCAGAAACACGAAAAGATCAGCAGGAAGACCACCATGCGGAAGTCTTTGAGGATCGTGAAGATCGAGTGGAAAAAAACATCGATCGCGTTCTTGGGCTGCTCACCCTCGGCGGGCGGCGTCTTGGCCGGCTCGCGGTACAGAATCAACAGCGGCAGAAAATTGAGCAGCGTTACGATCGCGGCACCGTAAAAAACGTACTGCCAGTCGATCTCGCCGCGCAGCTCGGCGGCCAGCATCGGAGCCAACGCCCCCCCGATGTTCACCACCCAGTAGAACAGCCCCCAACCCATCGACGATGTTTTCTCGTCGGT
Organism: Phycisphaerae bacterium; assembly: GCA_026984555.1. Taxonomy (GTDB): domain Bacteria; phylum Planctomycetota; class Phycisphaerae; order UBA1845; family Fen-1342; genus JALSRY01. The sequence goes on along the minus strand of JALSRY010000315.1, from coordinate 886 downwards.
GGTCTTGGCGATCGTCCCGTGGCAGGGCGGCTTGAATATCGCCGTGCCCAACGCGACCAGACACGCGGCGCCCAGAAAAACCCAGTAGCCCATGTCGGCGTAGCCGTGGGCCGCCAGCATGTCCGTGATGGGCTTGGATTGGGCCATCGTCAGGTAGCCGACGATGTTGATCAGGAACGCCACCGCCAACGTCTTGCGATAGCCGTAACGCTCCGTGTAGCCGCCCGAGACCATCGGCACCAGGCATTGGATCAACGCCCACCATGCGTAAATCGTCCCCTTTTGCGTATACGACAGCCCCAGACCGTTCTCGTGGGACTGCGCAATGAGGTACAGCGGCGCGATGGCCCGCACGCCGAAGTACGCCAGACGCTCGAGAATCTCCATCAGGTTGGCGAACCAGAAGTTGGCCGGAAGACTCAGCACCAACGAAAACGTGGACGGCTCGCGATCGGCGGCGTTGTTATCCATCCGAGGGCTCCTGAAGCGACAGACTGACCCGGGATTCGTTCTCAGGTTGATAGCAGCGCGTTCGCCTTTTTGCAAACCCCCCCGTCCCGATGCGCCGCACCACCCGTCCGGTTCGGATCGGCCGAGGCGGATACCCTCGGGGCTCGTCCGCTGCTCCGTGTGGTCCCCCGGTGTTCACCGCCGGCGCAGGGCCGCACGCTCGGGCACACCCGTTGCCGCGCGTCGAACGGCTACGGCGGCATACGTTCCCCCGCCTCGCCCGGACCGGAGAGGGCGCCCCTCGTCGAATCCGGCCCGCCGGCAGGCTCCGCTACGAGACCGACTGTTTTGCGAAAAAGAAGATGATCCCCACGCAGAGTGTCAGCGCGATCACGATCGCGTTCGCGAAAAACGCTTTCCAGGCCAGGCCGGCCAG
>JALSRY010000314.1 GCA_026984555.1 Phycisphaerae bacterium | reverse complement strand
CGTCCAGTTGTTCGGGAGCCAGCTCGTGCGTGATCAGGCGCCCGTGCGCGTCGCGTGGATAGTCCGGGCGGATCCTCGGCAAAACCCGACACAACGTCGCGGTCAGTTTGATGAGCGCGTCGTATTGGGCATCGGTAAAATCGTACTGGTACAGCCGCCGGCCGTTGATCTCGCCCGAGACGACCGCATCGCGCGCCGGGCGGGGCACGTAATCCGCGCGGGACCACACAGCGTCGGCAAAGTCTTTCGGAAACACGAGTTGGGTGTGTCCATCCTCGCCGCGCACGTACCACGCGTCGAGCTTGTCCGCGCTCGTGTAAGCCCCGATGTTGGCAATCTCGATTCCAACGCTGCGGTCATTGGCCGGCCCCGCGTGCCAAGCCCGCTCTTTCACATCCAATGTCTGATAAATCGTCCCGTCCACGTCGAGCATGAAGTGTACACTCAGCCCGCGTAAATCCTGCAGCACCCGGAAACACCGGCGCGATGTCCCACACGCGTCGTAGTGATAGACGAACAGGTCCACGCTACGCTGAAGCAGCGGAAGGCTCCATCCCTCCGCACGCACCTGCGCCGCCACTTCTTCCGGAAGGTGCCGCCGAAACGTGCCGAACCGCGCCGCCGAATCACTCACCGGACGACTCGGTCTTTCCTGCTCGGGCGTGAACCGGCAGTGTGCGCGGTAGGCATCGTAGCCGCCGGGATCCATCCACAAGACCACCGGCGTCCCCGTGTGGAAGAGCTGCCCGCAAACGACGATCTCATCGCCCAGCCGGGGAAGCGCGCTGCCCGGATGGCCATAACGGGTGGGACGCAAACAGCCGGAACAAGCCGACAACAACGTCGTCACCGCCGTAAGAACCCCCAGCAAAAGGCGTGAACGGGCAAACCTCATCCCCTTCCTCCCAGATCAAGGCTGTGTCGGGGAACGATCGGGCGTCGCTGGTTGTCGGCGTTGGGCCAGCATCCAGCGGATCACCTCCGCGTCGCCGTAAGCCGCATCCCAAGCGTTGTGTCCGACGCCCGGCAGTTCCGTATATCGGACGTTCCCGCCCGCCGCACGAACGGCCGCCACCATCTCGCGCGAACGCTCTACGGGAATGACCGGGTCGGCGTCGCCGTGAAAACACCAGATCGGTAACGTCGCGAGCCGATCGGCGTCGCCCGGGTCTCCGCCACCACAGATCGGAACCAGAGCGCAAAACCGTTGTGGGCAGCGACCGCCGAGCTTCCACGTGCCGAACCCACCCAGCGAAAGCCCCGTGAGCACTACGCGACGCGGGTCGATACGAACCTCGCGCGCCGCCAGCTCGAGACTGGCCAGCGCCAGATCGAGCGCTGGGCCTTCCCAACGCGATCCCACCGGGATTTGCGGCATCACCACGATCGCGGGAAACCACTCGGGGTGGGCGCGAATGTGCCGGCCGAGTCCGACCGTCGTGTGAAACACGCCGTCGTCGCCACACTCGCCTTTGCCGTGCAAGAAAAGAATCGCCGGCCACGCGTGGCGATCGTCATAACCCGGCGGAACCCAGACGGCAACCGGATACTCCCGGCCAGCGACCTCGATACGATGCGTTTCGAAACCGGTTGTGGATCGAGCGGACATGGTGTGCTCCCGGCCGATGGACCCTCCGCCGCGCGGACCGCAACCGGCCAGACTCGTGACCGCAAGCAAGAGGATTGCCACTCGTCGGATCATGGGTTCGATCCCCGCACATCATCAGCACAACCGGATCATATCGGGATCCGAACGCGTGATCACGCACAGCGGCCGCGGCGGTTGGGAAACCACCGCGGCCGACGGTGCGTGAAGCATATCCTCCGGCCTGGATAGCCGGAAAACCTGTCAGGTCACGTCTTACGTCTGTGCGCTCCGCATGGGGGCGGGCCTACCCGCGACGGCGGGCCGCCACCACGCCACCGAGCACCAGCAGCACCAGGCCCGCAGGCTCGGGAACGGGCGTGGCGATCTGAACGTCGGAATCGTGAAGCTGACCAGGGGTCTGCGCCGAGGCATACTGGAGATGCGCGGTCGTCGTCCCGAGGGGCGTGCCGAGCATCGTGATGCGCGCGATCATGAAATCGCCGCCGCCGGTGTCGATCGTGTCGAACCAATCGGTATCGAGCACGCTGGCGGAGTCGTTGCTCTGCGCGATGCCGACGATGGCGCCGTTGTACGCCGCGTTGGGCCAGTCACCGGGACTGGTGTAGAACGACGTGAACTGCGAATCGGGAAACGCGCCGAACAGCGCCGGGTTGGGCGGGTTGCCGTCGTTGACCGGATCCTGGTACAGGAAATCGCCACTGAGCATCAGGTCGATCGCGGCCACCGTCCAGTCATCGCCGGCGTCCACCACGACATGAACGTCCTGGTAGAAGATGGGATCGCCGTTGTCCAATGCCGCCGTGACGGGAGCCGTCACGTACGCCGTGATCTCCGCGCTGGCAACTGCTGTCAGGGCAGCCAGCGCGGCTACCGCAACAAGCTTTCTTAACATTGTGCTTCTCCTCCTGTTAAAGAGATGCGTGCAGAACATGGCTGGAAGCCGCCTCACGCACGGCTGCCTCCTCCTCCAAGGCCATCAAGAGCCAATCTCGATTCTAGCCCCCCCGCCGCCAATTCTCAAGAAAATACCACAAAGATTCGCCGATTCGCGTGGGACGACGCCTCCAGGACGCTATGCACACACCCGATCGCGACCACCCCGTTCTTTCGGATGAACCGCCGGGCGATTGCCGTATAATCAGCCCCGCTGAAGACCACGTGAAACGACGGCCGGAGACCAGCCCCGTGACGGAGCACGAACCCAACCTGTCGAACGCCACCGCCGCCAACGAATCGGCAGAACGTGTCGACACGCCGACATCGGCGTGGCTGCCACTGCCGGGCGGACGCGACGACCGCCTCCGCATCCTCGGACCGAACCCCGACGAGGCTCGGGGAGCCGTCGAATTGCTGCACCCCATCGGCGCGCCGTTGACGGTGGTTCAGGCGGTCGTCGGGGGCTTGTGTGACCCCCACGGGCAGCTCGTCGCACCCGTGGAGCTGTTGTGCGTGCGCCCACCGAGCGAGGTGGCGCCCGACGGCGCAATCCCCCGGGCGGCGA
>JALSRY010000313.1 GCA_026984555.1 Phycisphaerae bacterium | reverse complement strand
CAACCCGCAGAAATACACGACGATGGGAGCCCGCACCCCCAAAGGTGTACTGCTCGTGGGGCCTCCGGGGACGGGCAAGACGCTGCTGGCTCGAGCGGTGGCGGGCGAAGCCGGCGTCCCGTTTTTCTCGCTCAGCGGCAGCGATTTCGTCGAAATGTTCGTCGGCGTCGGTGCCGCCCGGGTTCGCGATCTGTTCACGCAAGCCAAGGAGAAAGCCCCCTGCATCGTCTTCATCGACGAGCTGGACGCCATCGGCCGCCAGCGCGGCGTTCACATGGGCGCGGTCAACGACGAGCGGGAACAGACGCTCAACCAGCTCTTGGTCGAGATGGACGGGTTCGAGGCCAACGCCGGCGTCATCATCATCGCGGCCACCAACCGGCCCGAGGTGCTCGACCGGGCGTTGCTGCGACCGGGACGATTCGATCGCCAGGTCGTCGTGGACGCACCCGATCTGGACGGGCGCGAGGCCATCCTGCGCGTGCACGCCCGCGGCAAACCGTTGGCCGAAGATGTCGATCTTCATCGCATCGCTCAAGCCACGCCCGGTTTCGCCGGGGCCGACCTGGCCAACGCGATCAACGAGGCGGCGTTGCTGGCCGTCCGGCGGGGCCACGCGAAAATCACCATGCGCGACCTCGAGGACGCCGTCGAAAAGGTCGTGGCCGGCCCCGAGCGCAAGAGCCGCCGCCTCAACGAAACGGAGAAGAAGCGCGTCGCCTACCACGAGACGGGACACGCGCTCGTGGCGGCGTACAGCGCGCACGCCGACCCGGTTCACAAGATCACGATCGTGCCCCGCGGCCGGGCCGCCTTGGGCTATACACTCCAACTGCCGACCGAGGAACAGTTCCTGCTCACCCAGGAAGAGCTGCTCGATCGGCTCAAGGGGCTGCTCGGCGGACGCGCCGCCGAAGAGGTGGTCTTCGGGAGCGTTTCGACCGGCGCCCAAAACGACCTCGAACGCGCCACCGCGCTCGCTCGACAAATGGTGTGCCTGTACGGCATGAGCCGCAAGATCGGACTGGCCCAGTGCGCGCGGCACGGCGCCCAGTTCCTCGACGGCGAGGGCGTCTTGCAGCGTGATTGCAGCGAACAGACCAATCGCGAAATCGACGAAGAAGTCAGGCGCATCCTCGACGAGGCCTACGCCGCCGCGCGCGACATCCTCTCGCAACACCGTGACAAACTCGAGCGCGTGGCGACCGAATTGCTCCGTGTCGAAACCCTCGACCGCGACGCGTTCGAACGCCTCCTGAACCGGGACGAACCCGGGGGTTCGCAACCGGCCGAGAAGCGCGGCGACTAACCGCCTCCCCCCACGCGGCGCGTCAATGCGGCGTTTCGGACAGCCACTGCACCCACATTTTTCGCCGCGGGAAATCCACGGTCCACACGCGCATGTCGCGGAAGATGGGCATGCCGATGAGCACGTCGGTCTGCACGCCGAGAATGGGGCAGAGCAGATCATCGAGCGTATCGAGGCCGATGCCGGAGTAGTTGTCGAAACGCCGGCCCCACAAGTCCAGATCAACCCCCGGCGCGAGCCGCAGGCCGGCGGTCTGCCCCTGCCCGATGCCGACCCCCCCCGCGGCAAGCGCCTGTTTCAACGGGTGATCGGGGAAGAGCTCCCGCAGGCGGCTGACCGAAACCGCCGTCACGTCCGCGCCGCTGTCGAGCAGCGCCACGGCCGGCCGGCCCTCCAGCCCGATCGGAGCCATGAGCTTGGCATCGCCGACGATCAGCAACTTGCCGAGGTGGCCGGCGGCGGGCTTGTCGGAAGATGGCGCGACGATCAGCCGGGCGTTGCCGAAATCGAGCGTCATCCGGCCTTCGGTGAACACGCCGGTGCCGATGATCCCGTCCGCTGCCGCCTTCATGACACCCGGCATCGCGAACGAGCGGGTCATCACCCGCCGACACGTGATCCCGCCGATGCGCAGCGCATCGACGAGCATTTGGCGTGACTCCTGCTTCCCCGAGATCCCCCGGACGCTTGCGGTGCCGAGCGACGCGAGCCCGAGCTCGTCGGCCACCTGGTCGGCGAGCGAAAGCGTGATGCTCCCGCCGGTATCGACGATCAGCCGGTAGGGGCCGTGGCCGTTGATCGTCGCGACGCAGTACGGCAGGTTCAGCAGCGGAGCGACGGGCATCTCGGCCTCGCCGAACTCGGCGATCGTGTTGAACGGCTTGGGGCCGATGGCCTCGAAAAACTCGGGCAACCCCTCGAACACTTCGGCAAGATACGTTTCCGGATAACCGTGGGCAGGATCGACGAGCTTGGCGGCCCGGCGCAACATGACCGGGATACCCTCGAGGCGGTTGTCGGCCAACCGCAGGCTCAGCGTGGCGTAATACTGCGACGCGGTTTTCGGCCCGAGCTTCTCGAGCTGGGCCGCCGCGCGCCGCGCCGCCGCGTATTCCCCCCGGGCGAGGTCGATCTCGATCACGACGGACAGCGCGGTTCGATCGGTGGTATCGAGTGCAATCCGATCGACAACGCCGGTGGCGTCCGCGACCTTGCCCGCCCGCCAGAGCGCCCGAGCCGTGACGCCGCGCAACTCGGGCAAATCGGGAAAACGCTTCATCGCCTCGCGCGCCAATCGCAAGCCGGTCCGCCAGTCGTCGGCCCGGTACGCGACATCGAGCGCCTCGCGGTACGCGGCGGCAGTCGGCGACTGCGCAACTTTCTTGACCGCGGGTGCGACCCGGTCCTTCCAGGGGTTCTCGGCCGATCGAACCGGGGGAATCAGGAACATGAGCGCGACCGCGACGACGGTGATTTTGTGCATGGAGCCACCTCGAATGCGTGAGCCGGTCGGCTCACGGATTGGCTTTGTGAAGCCCGCGGCTGCGGGCCTCGGCTTCAGAAGAGAGAATCCGCAAGTCGGCCGGCTTGATCGAGCGCAGCGCCGCCGCCCGCGATGTCCAGTAGCGATCGCCGGCGATCGCGCCGTACACCGGTGCCTTGCCCGGCCCGCCGATGTTCTTCTGTACGAACGCGACGATGCGTTTTTCGATTCCCGGAACCTTGCCGAACATCCATGTGCCGTGCAACCGCCCCGGCACAAGCGTCTTTTCCGCCCCCTGGCACAGCCGCGCCAGCCCCTCGGCTCCCTGTCG
>JALSRY010000312.1 GCA_026984555.1 Phycisphaerae bacterium | reverse complement strand
CCCGAAAACGAGGGGAAGCTGATCGTGGTCATCTTGGCGTCGGCCGGAGAACGGTACCTGTCCACGCCACTGTTCGAGCAGGATAAGGGAGAGTGAAGTTGGCTAAGCAAGTGGCGACGAATATCACCTGGCACGAAGGACACGTCGAACGCGCCGATCGTTTCAAACTCCTCAAGCAAAAAGGCGCGACCATCTGGCTCACCGGACTCAGCGGCTCCGGCAAGAGCACCGTGGCGTTTACGGCCGAACACGCCCTCATCGAGCAGGGCCATTTCGCGTATGTGCTCGACGGCGACAATGTCCGCCACGGGCTCAACAAAAACCTCGGGTTCTCGCCCGAAGATCGCAACGAAAACATCCGCCGCATCGGCGAAGTCGCAAAACTGTTCGCCGACGCCGGCGTCCTCACGTTCACCAGCTTCATCAGCCCCTACCGGGCCGACCGCGACCAGGTACGCGACATCCACGAACAGGCCGGGCTGACGTTCATCGAGATCTTCGTCAACGCCCCGCTGGAAGTCTGCGAACAACGCGACCCCAAAGGACTCTACAAGAAAGCCCGCGCCGGCGAGATCCCCGAGTTCACCGGCATCTCGGCACCCTACGAGGAGCCCTTGAAAGCTGAAATCGTGCTCGACGTCGCCAACCATTCGCCGCAGGAATGTGCTGCCCAGATCATCGACTACCTCACCCAGCACAACCTCCTGACGGCCTGAGACGCCGCCGGTTCGATACAATCAAGAGGAGCACGCCCGCGACGTTGCCCGCGGCGCGGCGAACACCGGGGCCCGCTCCGAAGCGGCCCCCGGACACGATTGACATTGGCGATCGCGACGTCGGAAACCCGACATCGCGGCGAATCGACGCGGTTAGGAGACTCAGCGATGTTCGATCTGATCAAGAAGGCGATGCTGACCGGCGTGGGGTTGGCGGTGACCAGCAAGGAAAAGGTCGAGGAGATGGCCCGCGAAATGGCCGAATCCGCCAAGCTCTCCTCCGAGAAGGGCCAGGAGTTCGTCGATGAGGTCGTCGGCCGCTCCGAAAAGGTCCGCGCCGAGCTCGAAGACATGGTCCAAACCGCCGTCAAAGAAGCGCTCAAGAAGGCCGATCTGCCCTCGCGCGAAGACATCGCCGGTTTGCAGAAACGCCTCGAACAAATCGAAGGCAAACTCGGCTGACCCCGCGGACCCGCGACGCATGACCATTCGCAAGCTCGGGATCGTCTCGCGCACATACAAGCACGTGACGCGCTACCGGCAGATCCTCGCCGCACTGGTGCGCTACGGCTTCGGCGACCTGGTCGACCGCCTCCACATCAGCCACTACCTCGAACTCGGGCTGCAACTCGTGGGCCGGCACGACCGCGAAAAAACCCGCCAACACACCCGGCCCGAGCGTGTGCGCATGCTACTCGAAGAGCTCGGCCCAACATTCGTCAAACTCGGGCAAATCGCCTCCACCCACCCCGACATCGTGCCCGAAGAGTACATCCACGAACTCGAAAAACTCTGCGACGACGTACCGCCGTTCCCGTTCGAACAGGTCCGCGCGATCATCGAAACCGAGCTGGGCCGATCGCTCGACGAGCTGTTCGCGACCTTCGACGCCCGCCCCCTCGCGGCCGCTTCCATCGGCCAGGTACACCGCGCGCGGCTCTCCGACGGCAGCCAGGTCGTCGTCAAGGTGCAGCGACCCGCCATCGCACCCAAGATCGAGGTGGACCTGGAAATCCTCCTCCATCTCGCCACCCTCGCCGAACAACACCTCGAAGAGGCCCGCGAGTTCCGCCCCACGCGCATCGTCGAGGAATTCGCCCGCGTCATCGAACAGGAGCTCGATTACGAAATCGAACGCGCCAACCTCGAACACTTCGCCCGCATCTTCCAGGACGACCCCACCGTCTGCGTCCCCAGAGTCCATCGCGACTACTGCACCAACCGCGTCCTGACCATGGACTACATCGAGGGAATCAGCCCCACCGACCGCGCAACCCTCGAACAACGCGGCTGCGATTGCCGCAAACTCGCCCGCCGCGGGGCCAACTCGATCCTCAAGCAGATCTTCGTCGACGGCTTTTTTCACGCCGACCCCCACCCCGGCAACATGCTCGCACTCCCCGGCGATGTCGTCGGATATCTCGATTTCGGCATGATGGGGCGACTCGATCGGCGAAACCGCGAGGATATCGCCGAGCTGATCTACGGCGTGGCCGCCGGCGATGCCGAAAAAGCCACCGTCGCCCTGCTGCGGATCACCGCCCACGATGACGACTGGGAACCCGACCGCCGGGCGATCGAACGCGACGTCGCCGCTGTGCTCGACCTTCAAATCGGAACCGAACTCGGCCGGATTCGCCTCGACGACGTCGTATACCGCCTTCTGCGGCTCGTCCGCCGACACCACCTGCGCATCCCGTCCGACCTGGTCACGATGCTCAAGGCCCTCGCCACGGTCGAGGGCATCGGCGCCATGCTCGACCCCCAACTCAACATGGTCCAGCTCGCCGAGCCATACGTCCGCCGTGTCCTGCTCGCCCGATACCATCCCGCCCGCGTCGCCGCCGAGGTCGCCGACACCAGCGGCGACCTGCTGCGCTTGATGCACGAAATCCCCGGCGGCGTCCGCGAAGTCCTCAAACTCGCCCGGCGTGGCGGCGTGCGCATCGACGTCGAGCATCGCGGCTTCGACCGCCTCATGTACACCCACGAACGCGTCGCCAACCGCATCTCCTTCGCGATCGTCGTTGCCGCCTTGATCGTCGGATCGTCGCTGATCGTGGTCTCCGACATGCCCCCCGTTTTTTACGGCGTGCCCGTCATCGGCCTGGTCGGTTTCCTGGCGGCGGGAATGATGGGCTTGCTCCTGCTGATTTCGATCATCCGCCACGGGAAAATGTGACGGTCCCCCTCTCCCCGTGCCCCATCCCCGTGTCCTCCCTGTGGCACCATCTTTGTGGCACCGGTTTGCAACCGGTGGACTTCCCCCGATGCCCTGTGGCCTCGGACTCCATCCGGTGGACTTCCCGAAATCCTGTGGCACCGGATTGCATCCGGTGGACTCTCCTGTGGCACCGGTTTGCAACCGGTGGAGCTCCCAATATCCCTGTGGCCCGGGATTCCATCCGGT
>JALSRY010000311.1 GCA_026984555.1 Phycisphaerae bacterium | reverse complement strand
GACAAACTGCGCGGCATGAGCCGCGGCCTCGACATACCTGGGCTCGCCGAACACGGCGCCGCCGCGCGCCAACGACGCGATCATCAGCCCGTTCCATTCCGCGAGGATTTTTTCGTCGCGGGCAGGCGGAACGCGGCGGTTGCGTACCTCCAGCAGTTTCGCGCGTGCTCGCGTGAGTCGGCGCTCGAGCTCCGCCGGCGTGATGTGGTGATCCTGGGCGACCTGTTCGAGGCTGCGGGACACGTGGAGGATATTCTTGCCGGCATCGGGATCGTGGGGGTCGTTCCAGTTGCCAGCATCGGTCACGTCGTAATAGTCACACACCAACGCACCGTCTTCGTCACCCAACACATCGAGGATCTCGCGCCGCGTCCAAACGTACACCTTGCCCTCGACGCCCTCGCTGTCGGCGTCGCGCGTGCTGTAGAAGCCGCCCTGGGGGGAGCGCAGGTCGGCGAGAACATAATCCAGTGTTTCGCGCGCGATCCGGGCATAGAGCGGCTTGCCGGTGGCCTGATACGCGTCGATGTAGATGCGACTGAGGAGGGCCTGGTCGTAGAGCATCTTCTCGAAATGCGGCACGAGCCACTCCACATCAGTGCTGTAGCGGTGGAAACCGCCCGCGAGTTGGTCGTAGATTCCGCCGCGGGCCATATGGTCGAGCGTGATCTCGACAAGTTTCATCAGCCTTTGACGCGTGTTCTCGTCGGTGCCGTGGCGGGCGGCCGTGCGCAAGAACAGGTCGAGCGTCATGCTGGGGGGAAACTTGTTGGTTCCACCGCCGGTGATCCCGCCGCGTTGGGCGTCGAACGCGTCGGCGAGTAGTTTGACAGTGCGGTCGATGTCGTCGAGCGTGAGGGTTTTCTTATCTCCCTTGGCGGCCTTGAGCGACTTTTGGACCATTGCGGTGAGGCGTTCGGCGTCGGATTCGATGTCCGCGCGGCGTGTTTGCCAGAGATCGCCGATGCGTTCGCAGAGTTCCTTGAATCCCGGCCGCCCCCATTTGGAAGTCGGGGGGAAATAGGTACCGGCGAAAAACGGCTTGAGTTCCGGCGTGAGCCACACGCTCATCGGCCAGCCGCCGCGCCCCTGGTTGAGGATCATCGTCGCCTGCATGTAGACCTCATCGAGATCGGGGCGTTCCTCGCGGTCCACCTTGATACATATGAAAAACTTGTTCATGACCGCGGCGATTTCTTCGTTCTCGAAACTTTCGTGGGCCATTACGTGGCACCAATGACATGCGGAGTAGCCGATGCTGAGGAAGATCGGTTTGTGCTCCGCGCGTGCGCGGTCGAGCGCCTCGGGCCCCCACTCGTACCAGTTGACGGGGTTGTGGGCGTGCTGGAGGAGATAGGGCGACGTGGCGTGGATCAGGTGATTCGTGAAAGCTGGTTTGCTGGCGGTGGGCATATTCTGGCGGTCCTTGTCGCCGGCGTGAGAAGTCGGGGGCGTTGCCAGCAAGAGGAACAACGCTCCCGCGAGGCCGGTTGCATGACGAACGTACATCGTGCGAGTGTCCCGAACACCAACGGATCAGCACATCCCCGCATGGGAACGCTGCTGTTGGAGATTGGCAGATTCTATCCGCGACGCTGCGGCCGGGATGGGAAAAACGCCGTTGCGGCGTGTTTTTCGGAGTTGCCGGGGAAGAAACGTCCCCCGCCCACGGTTATCGTTCGCGGTAGAGCCGAGCGCAAGCCGCGGCCCACGCCGCCGGGAGAGCACAGAATCATGAGATCCTTACGCCGCACGGAACGCTGGTGGCGTCCTACGGTGGCCGTCGCGTCGGTGATCGTGCTGATCATCGCCGGGGTCAATCTCCGCCAGTTTTTCACCGAAGCAGCGCAGGCGGATGACAATCTGCGCCAGACGCGCGGGCGGCTGCTGAGTCGAGACCCGCGCATCCGCAAACAAGGCGACCACACCTTCGTCTGGGCCGGGCCGCGTGCCCATCCGCCCGGTGACGAAAAGGCCCAGTGGTTCGATTTCACCGGCGCGCCGTTTCCCGCCAACGAGCTCCAGTTCGGTATCGGCATGGACTCGATCCGGGCCATCGACGACCCGCTGTTCGTCAAGCCGAGCGACCCCCGGCTGCTCACGTATGTGGGACGCAGCCCGTATCGGCGTGACGAGGTGGCCAGGACGAACGACGAAATCCGCGTGATCGGGGTGGTCCAGGGCAAGATCGCACGGGCCTATCCCATCGCGCTGCTCGACCGGCACGAAGTCGTCAATGACCGGTTCGAGGGCAAACCCGTCGCCGTCGGGTGGTGACCGCTGGCCCGCATGTCCGTCGTGTACGGACGAAGTCACGAGGGTCGCGAAGACCGTTTCGGCGTCAGCGGATATACCCACAACAGCACGTTTATCCTCTTCGACCGCGCCACCCGGAGCCTGTGGTACCCACTCGACGACAAACAGTGGACGGCGATTTCCGGCCCGCGCCGTGGCGAAACCATCCCGTTTATCAGCGAGCCGCGAATCGTTACGCTGGGCGCATGGCGCGCCAAACACCCGAACACGACCGTTCTGCTCGGATCGAAGAGTCGGATCGAACAACACGAGCATCACGCGACGTCCCGGCCCGCAACCAGCCGGCCCTGACCGGCGGGTGCATCGAGCGCGGCGAAGGTCGCACCCGCATCAGGCTCTGGTGGCGATCGTGTGGGCCGGATTTGCTGGTCCATATCGGCGGAGGCGCCGAGCACATCGGCGCCGTCGCCCTTGCGGGGCGCGATCCGAACGGCCACTCGTCGGTTCAGGTCGTGCGTATCGCGCCGCACCGCGAGGACGAGCTGGTGCGTGATGCGGCCGCGACATTACACGATAGGCTGCGTGTGAATGTGTGCGTCAGCGCCGGCATCCATGTAGACGCGATCACACCGGATGAGATCGACGCGATTGTGACGCATGTACGAGCGGCAGTGCGCGAGTTGGCACGCGGGCTCGCGATCCCGCGAGCGAGCGAGCCGCCGTAGGCAAGCCCATCGCCGGGGGGCCGGATGGAAGCATTCAGTCGGCACCGGCCGGACGCCCGCCCTTGCGCGGGTCGCTCGCTCCGACGAGCGTGCCGTCGTCGAGACGTCGAATCGCCTGCACGACGCCGCCTTTGCGCCGCTCAGCGA
>JALSRY010000310.1 GCA_026984555.1 Phycisphaerae bacterium | reverse complement strand
GGCTTACTCTTACATCGCCAAGCAGGAACGGAAAGCGACAGCCATGACCACAATACAGATGAAAGACGTGCTGCCGAAATGGACGCCGGCGACCGCAATGAGCCACCGGAACCTGACGCTGGTGCCCCTCCGGGGGGAGGGGCATCAAGGACGTTTCCAGGACTATCTGCTCGCATCCGAGGCCATCGACGCCGGCGTCCTCACCGTCACCGAGGTCGATGAATCGGGCGCCGTACCAGAACTGTTGGCGGTCAACGACGCCGACAAGCCGGTGTTACTACTCGACGGCGAGGAACTCCAGGGTGCAAAGCAGGACCGCATCCTGAACACCACCGTGCTCCTGCCGCCGAAGTCCAAGACGCGAATTCCCGTCTCCTGCGTCGAGCAGGGGCGGTGGAGCCACACCAGCCCGACGTTCAGGACCGGCAACTACGCACCCAGCAGCCTTCGCCGGCGAAAGAGCCGCGACGTACAATACAGCCTCCGCGCCCGAGGCCGAGCCGAAAGCGACCAGGGAGCCGTCTGGGAGAGCGTGGCCGAACACATCGATGCCTGCGCTGCCGCATCACCAACGCTTGCGATGTCCGACGCGCTGGCGACTCTCAGTGGCGTGCTGGGTCGCTACCAGGAGGCGCTGCCGTACCCCTCGGGCACGTGTGGTGTCGTGGCGGCCGTGAGCGGCCGTTTCGTCGCAGCGGACGCCTTCGACTCGCCCTCCACGCTCGAGGCGATCTGGGGTCGGCTCGTGGCCAGCTACGCCGTCGATGCCGAAGCGGCCAAGGACGAAGCTGTGAAACTATTCACGGCCAAGGCCGTCGAAGTGTTGCTGGAGCACGTTGCCGACCAGCGATGCCAGGCGTTCGATGCCGTCGGCCTGGGTCGTGATTTGCGGTTTGAAGCAGATGATGTGTTCGGGCAAGGCCTGTGTGTCGAGAACCACCTGCTGCACCTGAGCGTGTTTCCGCCGCCGAGCAATCGGCCGCAACGCGAGAGCGATAGCCCGCCCATCAGCCCGCCCATCAGTCCGCCCTCGCAACGGCACAGGTGATATGGGGGTGATATAGGTTTTGTGACGCATGCCCGGGAGCCGGCCTGCGGATAGTACGGCTGGCGCCATGCCCAAGCGTCACCGCGGGCATGCGGACGCCTAGCGGGCGGTAGTTCGCCCGGCGGCGTGCTCGGGGACACCGAGATGCAATCCTCAGCCCGTCACTCCCGGGATGTCGATTCCCCGGGCGCGGGCAACCTCGATCGCCCGTTCGTAGCCCGCGTCGGCGTGTCGGATGATGCCCGTGGCCGGATCGGCCGTCAGCACACGCTCGATCCGCCGATCCGCTTCGGGCGTCCCGTCGCACACGATCACCTGCCCCGCGTGGATCGAGTAGCCGATGCCCACCCCGCCGCCGTGGTGGACGCTCACCCACGTCGCACCGCACACCGCGTTGCTCAGCGCGTTGAGAATCGGCCAGTCGGCGATCGCGTCCGAGCCGTCCCTCATCCCTTCGGTCTCGCGGTTCGGGCTGGCGACCGAGCCGCAGTCCAGGTGGTCGCGACCGAGCACGATCGGCGCGGCGACCTTCCCCTCGCGCACGAGCCGGTTGAAAATCAGCCCCATCCGCGCCCGCTGCCCGTACTTGAGCCAGCAGATCCGGCATGGAAGCCCTTGAAACGCGACCTTTTCCCCGGCCATGCGAATCCAGCGGCACAACGCCTCCTCCTCGGGGAACGTGTCGAGAATCGCCTGATCGGTCACGCGGATGTCTTCCGGGTCGCCTGACAACGCCGCCCACCGGAACGGCCCGGCCCCCTCGCAAAACAGCGGCCGGATGTACTCGGGCACAAAACCGGGAATCTCGAAAGGTTCCTCCGGCCTCAGTCGGCCTCCTCCGATGCCGGCTTCGATCGCCGCCCGCGCGTTGCCCCGCACGTTGTTGCCGTAATCGAACGTCACCGCGCCGCGTTTTTGCAGTTCGAGCATCGCGGCGACATGCTCCACCATCGTCCGCAACGCCTCGCCCTTGTACCGCTCGGGGTCGCTCTTGCGCAGTGCCAGCGCTTCCTCGTAGGGCATGCCGTTGGGAACATACCCGTCGAGCGGGTCGTGTGCGGAGGTCTGGTCGGTGAGCACGTCCGGCGTCACGCCGCGCCGGAGCAACTCGGGCAGCACGTCGGCGATGTTGCCAACGAGCCCCACCGAAAGCGGCTCGCCCTGTTCGCGCGCTCGCAGCGTCCAGTCGAGGGCTTCGTCGAGGCTGGTCGTCATCTTGTCGCAGTAGCGCGTGTGCAGGCGCCGCTCGATACGCTGGCGATCCACCTCCACGCCGAGGAATACCCCTTCGTTGAACGTCGCGGCCAGCGGCTGCGCGCCGCCCATCCCGCCGAGCCCCCCGCTGACGACCAGCTTGCCCCGGAGCGAACCGCCGAAATGCTTGCGGGCGCACGCGGCAAACGTTTCGTAGGTGCCCTGGAGGATGCCTTGCGTGCCGATGTAGATCCAACTGCCCGCGGTCATCTGCCCGAACATCGTCAGGCCCTTGGCCTCGAGCCGGCGGAACTCGTCCCATGTCGCCCACTTCGGTACCAGCATCGCGTTGCTGATCAGCACGCGCGGGGCGTCCGCGTGGGTCTTGAGCACGCCGACCGCTCGGCCGGATTGCACGAGCATCGTTTCGTCAGACTCCAGCCGCTTGAGCGTGGCGACGATGCGGTCGAAGTCCGCCCAGGAGCGGGCCGCCCGACCCGAACCACCGTACACGATGAGTTGTTCGGGCAGCTCCGCCACGTCCGGGTCGAGGTTGTTCATGAGCATGCGCATGGCGGCTTCCTGCTGCCAACCCTTGCAGGCAAGCTGCGTTCCGCGGGGCGCGCGAACGGTACGGGCGCCTTTGGTGTCGAATGCCATGATCGGCTCCTTTTCTTCGTCGTTGCTGCAACCGGTCCAGTATACCCATCCGTCTCGCGGGTGGCACTGGGGACTGATCCGGCCGCGCTTTTCTCCCCGAGCCTCACCATGCCCCCGCTCCACGCTCGCCAACGCCCGTGGCCCGTTCACGCGACACCGCCCGTCCCGCATCATGGGGGCTGTGCGTCTGCTGGTATGCGCGGGCGTCGCCGGGCCGGCACCGAAT
>JALSRY010000309.1 GCA_026984555.1 Phycisphaerae bacterium | reverse complement strand
GGCTTACCGCACCGGGAGCCGCGCGATACACTTTGCCGCATGGCCCAACCGAGGAATCCGCAAGCGGTCAAGCTGATCTGCGGCCTGCTCAGCGCCGACAGCGATTTGCTGGCCCGCGCGCGGCAACTGCTGGGCCGGCGGCTCGGGCAGGTCGATCTGGTCAGCGACATCTGGCCGTTCGACCAGACCGACTACTACGAGCCCGAAATGGGCGCGGGCCTGTTGCGTCAGTTTGTCAGCTTCGATCGGCTTGTGCCACCCGGTGTGCTCGCCGGTCTCAAACACGACACGAATGCCCTCGAACAGGAAATCGCGGCGCAGTGCGACCCGCTCGGGGTCACGCGGCCGGTCAACCTCGATCCGGGGTACATCGACTTGGGCAAGCTCGTGCTGGCCACCACGAAGGATCGCGCGCACCGCGTGTACATCGGCCAGCAGATGTACGCCGAGGTCACGCTGCAATACACGCAGGGTCGCTGGCAGCCCTGGCCCTGGACCTACCCGGATTACCGCTGCGAACACTACCACGCCTTCTTCGACCGCGTGCGCGAGCGGTTGCGTGCCCAGCGCCGGGCCGCCGGCGACGGGGAGATCGCATGACGCCACGCTCGCTGGGGCTGTTACTCGCTGCTTGCGGGGGCGCGTCGTTGTTCGCGGCGCTGGTGTTGACGCCGCTGGCGATGCGTATCGCGCGGCGGGTGGGGTTCGTGGACTGTCCCGGGGGGCACAAGTCGCACGAGCACGCGACGCCCTACGGCGGTGGCAGCGCGATTTTTCTGGCCGGCTGGTTGCCGGCGGTGTTGGCGTTGGGGCTGGTGGCGGTGGGGGCGCACGAGTGGATCGTGCGGATCGCGGGGGAGTGGATACGCCCGTACCTGGGCGGGTTGGAGCACCGCGCACCGCGCACGCTGGTGATTCTGAGCGGGGGCGTCGTGCTCCACGGGCTGGGTTTGATCGATGACGTGCGGCCGCTGCGGGCGGGGATCAAGCTGGCCGTGATGGTCGTGGTCGCGGTGGTGGTTGCGGCAGTGGGGCACGTGCGGATCGCGGAGTTTCTTCCGCCGGCGTTTTCGATCGCGTTGACAACGCTCTGGATCGTCACGATTACCAACGCTTTCAATTTTCTCGACAACATGGACGGTCTCAGCGCGGGGGTGGCGAGCATCTGCTCGGCGTTCCTCGTGGTTTGCGGCATACTGGCGGGGCAGGTGCTGGTGCCTGGGTTGGCGTGCATGTTCCTCGGGGCGCTGCTGGGTTTCCTCGTGTACAACTTTCCGCCGGCGCGCGTGTTCATGGGTGACGCGGGCAGCTTGCTCGTGGGCTATATGCTCGCGGTGGTGTCGGTGATGACCAGTTACTACCGCAGCGGAGCGGGCGAACCGCCCTTCGCGCTGGCGATGCCGCTGGTCGTGCTCGCGATTCCGCTGTACGACTTCGCCAGCGTCGTGTGGATTCGACTGCGCGAGGGGCGGAGTCCGCTCCAGGGCGACCAGCGTCATTTCTCACACCGGCTCGTGGAGCACGGGTTGAGCCGCCGCAGCGCCGTACTGACGATTTACCTGGCAACCGCCGCCACGGGATTGAGCGCGACATTGCTGCCCGGCGCGACGCTTCGGCAGGCGGTGACGGTGGTCGCGACGGTGGTCATGGTGCTGCTGATCGTCGCGATTCTCGAGACGCCGCCGCGAAAGACATCATGAAATCCCCTGCTCCCGCTCGCCTCGCCGATTCCCCCGCTGTCCGTGCCCCCGCGCGGCCCGCACGATTCGGGGAGCTGGTGCTGTTCATCGTGCTGGCGGCGGTGCTGGCGGCGCGGCTGCTGATCGCCGAAACGTCTCATCCCATGGCGCTTTCGTTCGTGCCCGAAACGGCCGTCGGCACGACCCCCGCGACGACGATCTGGCTGGATACGGTGCTGCTCGTGGCGGCGGCGGTGGCCTGGCTGGTGGCTGATCGCGGTCCCCGGGGTGTCAGGATTCTCGACGGCGGATTGGTGGTGCTGCTGGCGGCGGTGGTGGTTTCGACCTGGGCCGCCGCCGACCATCGGGCTGCCGCCAACGCCGGCGCCGATTTGTTCATCCTCGTTGCGGGGGCGGTAGCGTTGGTGCGCCTGGTGCGAAGGGCGTGGATGGTGCGGCTGCTGCTGGCGCTGGTGCTGGCCGGCGGTTTGGCGCAGGCGAGCAAGTGCATCATCCAGCGCACCAGCGAGTTCCCCGCCACCATCGAGCAGTGGCAGCAACAGAAGGCCGAATTGGCCGCCGCCGGCCTCGATCCGAACGCTCCGGAAATCATCGACTATGAGCGACGCATGCGCTCGCAAAACACTTATGGATACCTGAACCATCCCAATGTGACGGCGTCGATCATCGCGGCGGCGGCGCTGGTGATCGCGGGGGTGGTCGCCGGGCTCGTCCGTCGCCAACAGCCCGCGACGCGGTGGGCGACACCCGCGGTGCTGGGGCTGGCCGCGATCGGCGTGCTGTGTGCCGGCCTGCTTCTCACCGCCAGCCGCGGCGCGATAGCTTCCCTGGCGGCGGGGTTGATCCTGCTGGCGTTGATGATCGGCGCGCGAAACCGCATCGCCACGCACCCGCGGGCCACGCTCGGGCTGCTGCTGGCGGTGTACCTGGGTGTGATCGGAGGGGGGGCGGTGTGGGGGCTTGCCCGGGGCACGCTCCCCGGCGACTCGCTCGCTTTCCGCTGGGAATACTGGCGGACAGCGGCCCGGGCGTGGCGCGATGCGCCGCTCACCGGCATCGGTCGCGACAACTTCCGGGCCGCGTTTATGCGCTACAAAACGCCCGAAAGTACCGAAGAGGTCGAAAACCCGCACAACCTCTGGATTACGCTGCTGCTGGAGCTCGGCCCACTCGGGTTGCTGGCAGGTGCGTTTTTTGCGGCGGCGGCGATGCGGGCCGGGGTATACGCGACGATCGACCCGGGATCGAATCGCGGCCCGACGCCACCTTGCGATACAACGCCACCACCCGCGGGTCGGCGCACGCCGGTGCTTGGTGCATTGGCCGCCGGCGTGCTCGTGCTGGGGACGTGGTCGGCGGCGACCGGGATGCCGTTTCGCGTGCGCGGCGATGCGTTCGGTGCGGTGCTCCTCTTGTGGGTGGTGTTCGA
>JALSRY010000308.1 GCA_026984555.1 Phycisphaerae bacterium | reverse complement strand
GCCCGCGGTGGCCGGCGTGCCCCAGTGGTGGCTATTCTACGCGAGCCCGGGGGATTCGACGATGCGTGGGGGTAACGTGTTTCGCGACGCCCGATAATCGGGGTCTGACGCCGCCGAGAGGGCCGCGCTCGGGGATGTGGGGAGCGCCGCGGTTTCCGGCCGGCGGCGAGTCGGGTCTGGGGCGGTTGCCGTGCGAGGAAGGTGGGCATGTCGCGACACGAACGCACGGAGGACAGGGAAACCGGGTCGCGGTGAAGAAGGACGGGGAACCCTCTTCGGTTCGCCAGGGTTCGGGGGGCGTGTTTTTCGCTTGTTCGGGGGATTCCGCGGCCATACGATGGAAAAGAGAGTCCGACCGTCTTTCCAGGAGAGGGAATCACCCATGTCGAAGAGTCGTGTAACGCAAGGGATATGTTCGTGTATGCGTTTCGTGCTGGTGGCGTTGCTGGTCGTTCCGGCGTTGGGAGTGGACCCGCCGCTGACACCCGCGCAGCGGGCCGAAATGGAAGATTTCTATTGCAACGGCTGCGGAAAGGCCCGGGCGCTCAAGGCGGCGCAGTGGGCTGAAAAGAATGCTCAGGTGGACGTCGACCCGATCGGCCTGCTCGCGATGCGTGAGTCGTTCGACGATACGGACGTGCTGCATAACAACATCGACATCGAGATTTTCCCGGCGACGGAAGAGATCACGGGGAGCAACACGTTCACGATCGAGAGCCTCGTGGACGGGCTGACCGAGTTCACGTTCCGGTTGCGCTCGAACTACACGGTCACGTCCGCGATCGTCAACGGGACGACGCCGGTGAGCGTGACGAGCATCAGCACGACGACCCGCCGGGCCACGCTCGATCGGGCGTACAACACGGGTGAGGTTTTCACGCTTCAGATTTCCTACACGGGGGTGGCGGTTTCGCGTGGGTTCGGCTCGATCGAGTTCACGTCGCAAAACGGGCATGACCTCGTGCACACGCTCAGCGAACCCTATTTCGCCTATACCTGGTGGCCGTGCAAGGATGGCGATTACGGTGAGCCGGGCGACAACGCCGAAAAGGCCACGCTCGAGATCGCCGTCACCGCTCCGGACGACATGCGCACGGTGTGTAACGGCGTGCTGGTTGGTGTCGATACGCTGCCGGGCAACCGCAAGCGCTACCGCTGGGCCAGCGATTACCCGATCGCCACGTATCTGGTCTCGTTCTCCTCCACGAACTACAACACCTGGACGGTCGATTACGACTACGGCAGCGGGACGATGCCCGTCGAGTTCAACATCTATCCCTCGGACGATACGACCGGCAATCGCGCGGCGTGGGAAAAGTGCGTGCAGATGCTCGAGACCTATGCTCCCCTGTACGGTCTCTACCCGTTCATCGACGAAAAGTACGGCATCTACGAGTTCAGCTTCGGCGGCGGGATGGAGCACCAGACCAACACCGGCCAAGGCGGGTTCTGGGAGTATGTCACGGCCCACGAGCTGGGGCACCAATGGTGGGGTGACGCGGTCACGTGTCGCACGTGGCATGATATCTGGCTCAACGAAGGATTCGCGACGTACACCGAAGCGCTTTGGGCGGAGTTCAAGCCTGGTTCGAGCGGTGAGCCGGCCTTGCACAGCTACATGGAAAACCGCCGGCCCAGCAGCGTGGGCGACAGCGTGTACGTGTACGACACGAGCGATATGAACCGGATTTTCAGCTCGACCTACAGCTATCACAAGGCGGGTTGGGTACTGCACCAGTTGCGTCACGTTGTCGGCGACGCCACGTTCTTCGACATTCTCGCGCAGTATCGCGCCACCTACGAAGGCGGCGGGGCGACGACGGATGATTTCGCCGCCGTCGCGTCCACCGTGTACGGCCAGGATCTGACGTGGTTCTTCGACGAGTGGATCTACGGGATCGGCGCGCCCGCGTATGCCTACGGCTGGCAGACGGAGGAAATCAACGGCCAAAACTACCTGCGGCTCTACATCAACCAGACGCAAAGCGCCTCGTACGGCACGTACACGATGCCGATCGATATCGAGGTGGACACCGCCGGCGGTAGCGAAACGCACGTGGTCTTCAACGACGCCGACCCGGAGCACTTCGTCATTCCGATTTCCGGACCGGCCACCGGCGTCACGCTGGACCCGGACGTGTGGATCCTGTGGACGGCGCGGAACACCACGGGCTACGTGAACGGCCCGCCGGCGATCGTGCAGGCCGCTCCCCAGCCGGGGGATTCCATCCTGCCGAGTGGTGCTCCCAGCACGCTCCAAGTCACGTTCAGCGAGAACGTGAACGCGTCGGCGGCGGATTTCAGCGTCGTGCGGGATGGTGCGAGCGTGCCATTCACGTTCAGTTACGATAGTGGCAACTACACCGCAACGCTCGATTTCGGCGCGGCACTCGCCGACGGGTTCTACAGTGTGACCGTCGCGGACAGCGTCGTTTCCGCCGCTGCCGGCATCGCGCTCGACGGCGAAATCGCCGACCCGGACGATCCCGGCTCGCTGCCCAGCGGCGAAGGCCTGGCCGGTGGGGACGCCACGTTCGGTTTCGATGTCCACTGCCCCGGCGACGTCAACCATGACCACGAGGTCGACCTCGCCGACTTGTCGATCCTGCTCGCCAGCTACGGTACTACCAGTGGCGCGGGTTACGACGACGGCGACCTCGACGGCGACGGCGATGTCGACCTGGGCGATCTTTCGATCCTCCTGGGGAACTACGGCGGCGGCTGCTAGGAAACCGCCGGGCGTGTGGCACCCGGTGTCGCTGGGGCTGGGCGTTACGCGGGAACTACGGCGGCGGCTGCAAGGAAACCGCCGGGCGTGTGGCACCCGCTGTCGCTGGGGCTGGGCGTTACGGGGGAACTACGGCGGCGGCTGCAAAGAAACTGCCGGGTATTGCTCGCGCTGCGTCGCGTTTCTCAAACGTGGGGGGCACTCGCCCTCAACTGCCCGGGGTGCGGTGCGCGGCCAAGGCATCGGCCACCGGATTCCATCCTGTGGACTTCCCCCGATGCTTTGTGGCACCGGTTTGCAACCGGTGGATCTCCCCATATCCCTGTGGCACCGGTTTGCATCCGGTGGTCCCCCCAATATCCCTGTGGCACCGGATTCCATCCGGTGGATCTCCCAATATCCCTG
>JALSRY010000307.1 GCA_026984555.1 Phycisphaerae bacterium | reverse complement strand
TATTGGCCGTAAGCCTGAGTTTTTTTTGAAAAATGACGGACTTCCGTCCCGCAGACAGGAATCCGTCACCATCCCTATAAAAGGCGTGCGGCACCCTTTGGGTATTGGCGCGGTCTGAGGGTGCCGCAGCGAGTGGAAGCAAGTTTTTACGAGCCAAGGAGTTACAGCTTCGAGACTCGTAGGCCTCTAACACCTCATCCTGACTCCACCAAACAGTATATCAGCAACGCCGGCGGTTTCAAGCCCGCGCAGGCCAAATCTCGGATTCCAGGCCGACAGACACATGCGACCCGCGTTATATGCCCTGCCCCAGAAAGCCGGGTGCCGACTCAGCCGGGCTGAGAACTCGGCGCCGAACCGGTGGCGCCGGGGCGCAGCTCGTTGGCGAGAAGCTCCCGGGCGACATGGGCCCCCGGGCCGGTGGGGTTTTCTTGCAGATACTTCGTTACCAGCCCGCGTGCCGTGTCCCCATCGCCACGCCGTGCGAGCAGGAGCGCCCGCAACAAGGTGGCCTCGGGCGGCAGCTTTTTCTGCTCGACGAGCAACCGCAACGCCATCTCGGCCCGCACGTATTCGCGCGCCAATGGCAGCGCGGGGCCTTGCTCGGCCCGGCGAAGCCACGCGACGGCAGCAGTCGGGTCGCCCGCGCGCAGGGCGACCAACATGCGCGCGAGGCAGGCGA
This sequence comes from Phycisphaerae bacterium, assembly GCA_026984555.1. Taxonomy (GTDB): domain Bacteria; phylum Planctomycetota; class Phycisphaerae; order UBA1845; family Fen-1342; genus JALSRY01. The sequence continues at coordinate 2,456 of JALSRY010000307.1, read as the reverse complement.
ACCGATTGTGAGGCCGCCGTTCGAGCAGTTCATCCGCCATGCCTTGCGCCGCGTCGCTTCCCGCACACGCCGCCACCCACACCGCCCAGGCACGAAACGTCACGTTGTCGGGTTCTGCCCGAACCGCGCGTTGCCACGCGCTGGCGGCATCCGCCCAGGTGCCGAGTTGGGCGCACGCGTTGGTGTAGCCGCGGAGACATTCGTAGTCGTTGGCCATTCGCCGCAGAAGCTCGCGATAGATGCGGGCGGCATCTTCCCAGTGGTGGCTGCGCAGGTGATACAACGCGACGATCTGGGCGGCGCTGAGGTTGTTCGGATCGCCGCGCAAAACCGCCAATGCGAGCTGAAATCCGTCGCGACCGCTACCGGCGAGCACTTCACAGCGTGCGGCGCCCAGGATCGCCACTTGCAGCGTGCGGCCGTTGAGCTGTCCGGTCGCTTGCGCCGCGCGATAATACTTGAGCGCTTCAGCCGGATCGTTGAACCGGTTGAGCAACAAGTCGGCGAATTCGAGCAGGCGCAGGCCGCGGGTCGAATCGTCGGGGGGAAGCACCTGCGTGAGTTTTTCATACGCGGCGCGGGCATCTTTCCAACGCCCCAATGCGCGGTAACCGTGGGCGAGCCGTAGCCAGGTCGTCGGGGCGTCGGGTTCGAAGTCATACGCGCGGCGGGCTTGCGCCAAGGACTGCTCGTAACGCCCGATTCGCCAGAAGTCGAACGAGAGCCGGCGGTGGAACTCCGCCCGGCTGTGATCGTCGGCGAAATACTCGGGATGCTGCTCGGCGAGGTCGGCGGCGCGTTCGAGCGTCTCGGCCATCTTGCCCAGGAACATCTCCGGGGGGCCTTCGCGGCTTTCCGGGGTCTCGTGGTCGTGCGCAAAATCGTAGGCCGCCGCGAGGTATTCCATCACGCGCGGGTCGTCGGGGTGCAGGCGCGCGACACGCAGCGCGCGACGCAGCGTCGAGCGCGACATCCGCGTCAGTTGGCGATCCCACGGCAGGGCCATCCCCCCGAGCACGATGGCGAGCACGCAGATCCCGAAGATGCGCCGCCGGACGCGCGGCTGTGCGGCGCCCGCCCAACGGAGCAATCCCACCCCGATCGCCAGCAGCAACCCGGCCATCGGCAAATAGAAGTAGCGATCCTGGGCCGCGAGGACGCGCGCCCCCACCAGCCCACTGACCGGCAGCCACATCGCCACGCACCACACCAACCCGACCGCCACGCCTCGCAGCCGCTCGTTGCGCGCCGTCCGCAATACGGCAACCGCTCCGATCCCCAGCGCTCCCAACCCCACCCAAACCAGGGGGTACCCCCACCCCGTATGCACGTCGGGAGGGACCCACGCGCTCAGCCACGGCCCGGGAGCGACAAAATTGCGCAGATAAATCCACATGCCTACCGCCGCCCGCGTCAGCGGATCGCCGAACAGCGGCAGCTTCCATCGTGCCAGCTCCAGCGACTCACGCGTCGTCCAGAGTGTCAACACGGCGAACACGACGCACATCAGCCCGACCAGGTACACCCGCGGCGAACGCAACGCGCGGCGCAGCCCGAGCAACGCCGCCTCGATCGCAAACACCACGACGACCCAGCCGACGACCGGCTTGTTGAGCATGGCACACAACAGGGCCAGAAAGGACAGCGCGAACCACCCCCAGCCGCCACGCTCGATCGCGCGCAGATGGGCCAGCAGCGACAGGAGCGTGAACGTCGCCGCCAGCAGGTGCGTGCGCCCCATGTCGGCCGTGTAGGCCGTCACCAGCATGGGGTGCAACGCCCACACCACGGCGAGCGTCCAGGCGACTACGGGGGCCATGGCGGATCTGTCGGGCACCAGGCGGCGCAGCAACGCCGCCAACACGGCCCACAACAGCAACGCATTGATCGCGTGGATCAGCACGTCGGTTACGCGGATGTGCATCACGCGCAATTCCGGCCACAGCTTCCACTCGATCGCGTAGGAGAGGATGGTCAGCGGCTGGTAGAGATCTTCGTGCGTGTGCAGGAATATGTCGATCCAGCGATTCCCCGTCGGCTTGGTCGGCGGCCCAACGCCGGTAACGTCCGGGTTGTTGACAATGAAAATGTGCTCGTCGCCCTGGATCCACGGGGCATCGAGCGCCGGCGCTCCCGCGACGACCACCGCGATGACAATCGCCAGCCCGCCGACCCAGTACAGTCCGCGGAACGGAGTGCCGGAAGGCGACGGTAGCGGGGACAAACCGGCCTGCTGGTCGGAAGCGTTCATGGCGGGTTTATCGCATGCCGGCCGACCCCGTGCAAGGGGCCGGCGTCAGAGAGCGCATCCGGCGGTATTGCCCGGGGCCAGACGAACGCAACTGTGGAAGGCTTGCGCTGGGTTCCTCCCACCGTGGGCCTGCCGCGGCGAAGCGATCCCCGTATGCGTGTTCTGCTCTTGTGCCGGTTCATTTCCGCTTCGCAGCGCGGTACCG
>JALSRY010000306.1 GCA_026984555.1 Phycisphaerae bacterium | reverse complement strand
ACCTCGCGCCGGCGCCGTCACCTCGCCTCCACTTGCGACAGCCGCCAGCATGCCCAGGGCCACAGCCCCAAACAAGCTTCCTCGCCATCTGTTTCGTGACATAGATTTCTCCTGAGAAATCCCTTTCGGCTGGTCTCGACTGACCTCCTGTCAGCCGCTCCACCGAACCGTAACCAACATGTTCAACCGGGCGCGCTCCGCGAGCGCGCAACCGAACCACGCCCACTATGTACAATCTGCATTCCAGAATCGGCACAAATCGCGAACTTGCTGTAAGACTTTTTCTATCAAAGTGTTACAAAACAAACTCGAATCATCAGCGGACACACCGAAAAACGCAAAAACTGACGCAAAACCGTCACCTTCGGCTCCACCATAATTCCTAACCTAATACACAATAACATGTTACAAAACATGACGGATGCGCGAGCCGGCCGCGACACATCGGCGAAACTCCGTCAATGCGTGGTACCGCTCGGTGACTCGGGGCGATACCCGCCTCATCCCGCGGGTTCGGCGTCAGTCGGCGTCGTTTCTCCACCGAGTCGTGAGAGGGCGGCCGTCATGCCGAAACCGATACCGGCCATGATGACCGCGAGCAGGATGGCTCGGGCGTCGATGGGCGGGCGGTGCCCCCGTTTCCAGACTTCCGGTTGGGCGAGATAGTCGATCAATGCGTTCTTGTCGCGGAAGCGGTCCACATCGGGGATGGACCATTTCTTCGCGTACGCGCGGACCTCGTCCAGGGATCGCGCCTCAAGTGCTTTGTGCCCAGCAGGTTGCGCGAACGGCCACAGCCCGATCACCGATCCGAGCAGGATGCCGAGCAGTGCCCCGACCGTCACGCGATGGAACCGACGAAGGAGAATCTTGAGCATGTTCGACAGGAGAACGATGCCCAGCACGGCGCCGACCCCGACCGGCACGATGATTCGGAGGGCGTCTTTGGCCCGCGATATATCGCGGGCTTGCGCCGCTTCCTTGAAATCGTGGATTGCGCCGATGATGCGATCGTACTGATCGAGCACGAGCAACATGTAGGAACCGGAGATTCCGGGGAGGACCATCGTCGTGGCACCGACGACGCCGGAGGTGAAATCCATTGCCATGTTGTGCGGGAAACCGCGATCGCTCTTGAGCATCAGGACGCCCAGCATCGCGGCGAGGCCGAGTGCGACGGCGACGAGGACATCGGCGCGGACGGGCCGGACGGCGCGGTAGAGCAGTGGTGCGCCGCCGAGCGTGAGTCCGATGAACAGGGCGAACATGGCGACGGTGTAGTGAAAGAGGAGGTAGAGGATGGCGCCGGCGAGGCCGAGGATCGCGACGGCGGCACAACCGCCGACGATGCCGAGAAATGCGATTCGGCGCCAGGAGAGTCGCAGTGCGGTGATGTCGGCGACGGCGTTGATGAACTCCTCGTAGAGGCCCATCGCGAGAATCATGGTTCCGCCGGACACGCCGGGAATGAGGTTGGCGATGCCCATCAGGATGCCGGTGAGAGCCGAGCGGAGGGCGAGCAGCGGCGTCATGGCTGGAAAGAGGGAGGAGCGATCCTTTCTGAAGGGCGGGGTTTCGGGCGCGGGCACGGAGTCGCGGGGCGCCGCGGCGCGGGCGTTCGATTCGGGTGGTTGCGGCGGTTGCGTGTTGGATTCTGCACACATGGCGGGGACTGTATGCGCCGGAACGGCGCCTGTCCACCGGCCCCGGGAGCGATATACTTTGATGGGCCGCTATTATCGGTCCAGGGGAGCAGGTCAACATGGGTGGACTCGAAGCAACCAGACGAACGTGGCCGGCGTTTGCACGGGATGTCATCGAAGCAGCCGTGCGGGGTCGCGACGATGACCAGGCGATGGCGCCGGATGACGCGCCGGAGGAATACGGCGGCGTGTTCGTGACGCTCAAGAAGTTCGGTCGGCTGCGCGGGTGCATGGGGATTCTCGACGGCTCGCGGCCGCTGGCGGAAACAGTGCGTGATGCGGCGCGGACGGCGGCGTTGCGGGATCCGCGGTTTTCGCCGGTGACGCCCGACGAGCTCGGCGATGTGCGGATCGAGGTTTCCGTGCTGTCGCGGCCGTGGCTGATGCGCTCGATCGACGAGCTCGAGATCGGCAAACACGGGATCATCGTGGAGCGTGGGGCTCGGCGGGGGTTGTTCCTGCCGCAAGTGGCGACGGAACACCACCTGGACAAGGAGATGTTCTTGTCGCGTTGCAGTGCGGAGAAGGCCGGATTGTCGCCGCATGCCTGGCGTGATCCGCAAACGCGGGTGTGGCTGTTCACGGCGGATATCTATTCCGAATGAGGCTGGGGCAGGCCAGGAGAAAATGGAGACCTTCTGGAACGCCGGTGAACGCGACAAGATCAAGGGGCTAGACATACTGGGACTACGCCAGCTGGACCAGAGTATCGAGCGCCACTGGGTTGCGGGCATCACCACGATCTCATTCCGGGCAAGGTATCTATCTCTGCTCCCCTGGGTCATCGCCGAGTACTATGACGATGAGCTGAAACGGGGAGGCGGCACTGCGCGCTTCGACGAAGCCCGGTTCTACCAAACGCTCCGTCGGATGGAGTTCGTGGTTCTTGCCGCTACGCGCGCCTTGGCGGACGAGGACAGAAACGGCGCTGCCTACGGCGTCCTGGGATCCGACCTGTTCGCGGAGGAGCTCGAGGAGTTGGAAAACGCGGGCTCCGTCCCGGTGCCCGACGCCCGTGGAGGGGCCTCGTACGGGACCTACGTGATGCCTTGCCGGTCCTTCGGGCTCCTGCAGACGGGGGGCGGAGACATGCCGGTTCGGATCCCCCCTCGTGGACAGGCGCTCCGTAAGGTGCGCCGGGAGGAACTTCGCGATTCCAGCGTGTTGGACGTCATTCTCCACGGCGGCACCATCACTTCGAAGGCGCTCGATGCTGAAGCGCACCTCTTCTCCGTGAACGCCATCAACAGATTGCCGAACGAGCGTGACTTGCTGGTGGATGCGTTCGTGCGCCCATACGCCGACGACGCTGCCGTGAACGAAACCTACGCTCTCTTCCGGGCGACGAGCCGCTGGGCCTTTGAGCGCCTCGAAGCCGAGGTGATGTCCTCGTCAGAACTCATCCGCATGGCGTACAAAGAGGCGGCCGAGGGACGCGTGGGGC
>JALSRY010000305.1 GCA_026984555.1 Phycisphaerae bacterium | reverse complement strand
ACCGAATTACCAGTTCGAGTTGATCGGTCACGGGGCTCCCGAGAATCTGACATTGCCGGACAACGCGCGGTTGCTCGGCCCGCGCAGCCACCCCGAGATCTGCGAGTTCGCCTCGCGCTGGCACGCGGGCATCATCCCCTTCCGTATCAGCCGACTGGCCGACGGCGTGGACCCGATCAAGATCTACGAGTATTTCGGTTTGGGACTGCCGGTGGTGGGGTTCCGCATGCCCCAGATTGCGGATTACCCATGTACGTCCACGGTGGACAGCCGCGAGGCGTTCCTGGGGGCGCTCGATGATGCGGTCAGGAATCAGCCCGAACCGGAGGTGTTGCGGCGATTCATCCGTGAACACACGTGGACCAACCGCGCGATACAGATGCTCGCGTGGGCCGACAGCGTACTGCGCAATCCAGGAGTCGAAAAATCATTCCATCTCGTGGAGAGCGGCCAGACCGTCTGATGACCGAACCGCCCCAGGGTGAGCCACCATGAAAGTACTCTACTGCTATCGTTACGGCATTCTCGGCGGCGTGTGCACGCAGTTGATCAACCGCCTGCGCGTCCTCGGCGACAGCGGGCGGCTCGAAGCCCATCTGCTCTTTTCGCGGGATTACGGTATCGGCCGGACGCTGGACGGATACCCCTACCTGTACTTCGAGCCGGATCCGGCCCGGCTCGAACAGTTGGTGCGCGAGCACGATTTCGATGCCGCGGTCGTCATCGACACGCCCGAATATCTCGAGGTGCTCAGCAAAATGGCGGGGCTACCCCTTGTGACCGAAGTACACACGACCGTCGAGCAGGGGCTGAAATACCTGGAGGATCGACGCTGGCGGACCGAGGGTTATATCGTGCCGTCGGAATACTCGCGGCGTTTGCTTGCGGACCGTTTCGGCATCGGTCGCGCACAGCCGGTCGAGGTCGTGCCCAACAGCCTCGATGCCAAGCTCTTTCCCCGCGTCGAGCTGGAAACCGCGCCGCCACACCCCGTTTTCGCCTGGGTAGGCAAGCTCGATCCGCACAAGAACTGGCACGGTTTCCTCCAGGTCGGAGCCTGCCTCGTCGAGCGCGGCGTCGATGCCGAATTCTGGCTCGTGGGCGGCGAGACGGCCCCGCCGGCGCGCCAGGCCGAACTCATCGATCAGATCGAGCGGCTTGGGCTGCACACACGTTGCCGCTGGTTCCCTCGCGTCGAATACCGCGCGATGCCACGGGTTTACGCGGCCGTTCGCGCGTCCGGCGGCATGATGATCGTCACGAGCCAGTGCGAATCTTTCGGCATGTCCGTGCTCGAAGCATTGATCTGCGGCTGCCCGGTCGTCGCGACGCGGGTCGGGGCACTGCCCGAACTGGCACCCGACCGCGAATACCTGCGCCTGTACGATTTCGGGAGCTGGGCGGTTGCTGCGGACATGGCTGCGGCGATGGTGCCGCCCGACGAGGCGGCCCGGGTTCGCAACGTGCTCGACGCCGACCACGAGCGGCTCACGACGAACTATTCCTGTGAAACGGTCGCCACGCGGTACTTGGGCGCACTGACCCGGCTGGTCGACCGGGCAAGCACCGACGGCCGGCAGCGTCCCGGCACCGCCGACACGCCCTCCTCACCCGACACGGCTGAAGTTACGCACGGCGCCTCGCGCTGATGCCCCCCGACGGGTCACAAGGCACTCGATGAGCGAACAAGGTCGAGATGCGGACAACCACGGACCGGCCCCGAACACGGCTCGGGAAGCGTTCGAACGACGAGTGACCGAGTTCGCCCGCGGCCCGCGGGTGCTCGCCGCCGGCCCCCACGGCGCGGCGCTCCGTGTGCAACTGGCCCGCGCCGGGCTGCGCGTCTGCGGCAGCGACGACCTCGACATGCGAACGGCTGATTTCGAGCCCGCCTCCTTCGATACGGTCGTACTCGGTTCCTTGCCGGCGGAGCCCGGCGCGTGTGCCTACCTGTTCCGGCGTGTGCGGGATTGGCTACGGCCCGGTGGCCGCCTGGTGGTCGGGCTCTTCGGAGACGAACAAGCCGCGCCCCTTCCGGCGATCCTGCGTCTTCCGGGGCTGATCGCGCTTCTCTCAGCCGACTTCGAAATCCGAGACGTCGCGACCGATGATGCCGGCACGCTGTGCGTGTTCGCCGAGCGACCCGTCTCCGCACCGCCGCCAACGCTCGACGCCCGGCGCCTCCTGGCCTGGTACGAGCAGGCCAACGACGCGCTTGGGTCGTGGTGGCGCACGACACTGCGCCAGTCGGCGACACCCGGCGAGGCGCTCGAAGACGAACGTGCGGCCCATCGCCGCACCACTGCGCGGGTTCGCCGACTTTCCCGGCATGTCGAGCGTCTGCAAGCCGAGTTGCGAGAGCACCAGACGGGGGTCCGCTATCGGCTCGGCGACGCGATCGTACGGGCGGCGCGTCCGTCGCGCGACACTCTCCTGCTGCCTGTGCGACTGGTTCGGCTGGCCGTCGAGGGGCTGCGCCGTAGTTGGTTCCGGCGCAGGCAAGCCAGGCTGCGCAAACGCGCCAACCCGCCGATCGCGGGGCCATCCGGGGCGACATCGCGGCCGGACTGGCTCGCGCCGTTCGCGCCCGCCCCACGCGACCTGATCGTGCGCAAGGACTTGCGCATCGCCGGCGTGATGGACGAGTTCTCGTGGCGGGCGTGGCAGTTCGAGGCCGACCTTTTCACGTTCACTCCCGAAACGTGGCAGGAAGTGCTCGAATCGCGCCGACCACACCTTGTGCTGATCGAATCGACCTGGAGCGGCGCGGGCGACCAGTGGTATTTCCAGGTGCGAGACCTCGGGCGACGACCGGACCTCGTCCGGCATTACGCGATCCCCGACATCATCGCCTGGTGCCGCGCACACGATGTGCCGACAGTGTTTTACAACAAGGAGGATCCGCCCAACTTCGACGTGTTCATCGACGCGGCCCGAGAGTTCGACTACGTCTTCACGTCGGACGCCAACTGCATCGAGGATTATCGCGAGTGCGTCGGTCACGAGCGGGTTTACGCTTTGCCGTTCGCCGCCCAGCCGCGTATTCACAACCCCGTGATGACCGAACCGCGCACGGGGAGTGTCTGTTTCGCCGGCACGTGGTACGCCCGGCGACACCCCCATCGCCAGGCGGACGCCCATGCCATCCT
>JALSRY010000304.1 GCA_026984555.1 Phycisphaerae bacterium | reverse complement strand
GCCGCTGGGTGGTTGCGGTCCGCGTGGTCCGCAGCCGGGCTTCGACGGGCCGCACATGAACGACGACGCCACGATCATCTGCGGTCGCTGCCACGGTCTGACGGGTCAACCGGGCGATGACGTGAGCACGCAGGAAGGCCAGCAGGCCTTGTGCTTCTCGTGCCACAGCGCGGGCGGCCAGGCGCTCGACACGCCGTTGCACGAGCGGGATGTGGCCGATCCGTATGGCACCAACCCGGATGCGATCGACGGCCAGGGCAGCTCGCACGCCTGGGGCGTGCCGGCGATCAACGCGTCGGCGGACTCGGTCGGACCCGCCGCCGGGGGCGAGATGGAGCGTTACCTCGACGACTCGGGCAACATCAAGTGCGCGACGTGCCACAACCAGCACAACAGCGATGCCGGCGCGCCGTATCTGCGCGTCAGCAACACCGGCGACGCGATGTGCAAGGAGTGCCACGCGCCGCGCAACGAGGGGCCCGGCGAGCGCGGCACGCACCCGGTGGGCTTCGCGTACCCTGCGGGCCAGGGCGAATTCCCCGACGCGAGCGCGATCGACCCGATGGTGCTGATCGACGGCAACATCGAATGCCGCACATGCCACGCGGTACACGATGCGGACTCGGGTGGTGCCAACGGCGGCGAGGGCGACGGGATGCTGCTGCGGGCGGCGAACGATGATGCGTTGTGCCAGGCGTGTCACAGCGAGCACCCGCGCCACGACGTGCGCGGCCCGTGGCAGCCGGGGTGCCGCGATTGTCACGATGTGCATGATCCGGCCAGCGAGAACCTCTCGCTCGTCTCGCGGCTGATCCACGGTACCGCGGTCACGTTCGAGGACGACGACCCCAGCGGCGACGGCCTGACCGACTTCATCCACAGCAATCACGATCCGGCGAGCTATGACGGCCTGTGCGAAGTGTGCCACGAGCACACCGCGCACCATCGCAACAGCGCCGACGGCGACCACAGCCACTACGCCGGCCAGCGCTGCACCGATTGCCACCCGCACAGCTCGGGTTTCCTGCCCACGGGCGGCTCGTGTGTCGATTGCCACTCCGTGCCGCAGGACAACGGCGACGGCGTTCCGGTCGGTGGCCGGCGGGCCGTGGTGGGCGAGTTCCCCACCAGTGATGCTCACGCCCACTACGGTGCCGAGTTGGGTAGCGATGCCTGCGTCGTGTGCCACGACATGGCGACCCACATGGACGGCTATGTCGATCTGCTCGACGCGGACACCGGCGCGCTCTATCGGTTCGTCGAGCCGGAAGACCTGACCGCGGATCCCGACCTGTCCGATTTCTGCATGAGCTGTCACGACGCCGACGGAGCGACGCGCCTGGCCAACCCGACCGATCCCTTCGGCAACGGCAACACGCCGCCCGATGTCGCCACCCGGTTCATGGGCACACTGCAATGGAACGAGTGGTACGGCGACGAGTGCTTCGGAGAGGAAGGTACGCTCCGTGCCGTCAACAGCCACCACGACATCAGCGATGCCGACCAGAGTTTCAGCGGCGCGAAGATCGAGTGTCTCAGTTGCCACGGCAGCCATGCGGCCGGCGGGACGCAGCCCCTGATCGATCCATACGACCCGCTTTCGCCGTGGAGCAGCGACGACAACGCGTTTTGCCTGGCTTGTCATGCGGGCGGCAACGGGCCGACCGATCCGGCGTTTCCACCCGGCGTGGTGGGGCCGAGCGTGGCGCTGCGCGGCTTGGACACCTGTGATTACCAGGATGCGCCGTGGTACGTGGATTATCGTTGGACGCACACCGCCCACGGACCGGATTCGAAGCGTGGCTGGGAGGGGTACTCCGGCGCGCCGAGCTACATCATCGACTGTATGGTGTGCCACGACCCGCACGGCTCGTATACCCCGAGCAACCCCGCCGGCAACCCGTACATGATCCGCGACTTCGTCGATGGCACGTCCTTCGTGGACGACGGCTATCGCGTAGGGGGCAACTGGACCGGGCCGCCGTGGGAGACCTACGGCACCGCCCGCGACGTGCAGATTTCGATTACCGGGGTGACGGTGGACTGGGGTGGTCCCACGGGGCTGTGCGCGGTTTGTCACGCCGACTGGCTGCCCGCCCAGCATTTCCACGATACCTGCACCGCGTGCCAGACCTGCCACGGGCACGGACAGGCGTTCGGGGAATATGATTGGGTCAGTCCGGCGGATGACCAGCCCTGTCCAGCCAAGGCCGGCGAGGGTACCGGCGGCGATCCGCCGATCCACCGCCTTGCGCCGCGGGTGATGGGTTCGACGCCGCCCGCACGCGCAGCGAAGCCGCTACGTCGTTGAATCACGGACGAGGACGACATCGACCCGGCCCGGGCCGTGGACGCCGGTGATGAGGATGCCCTCGATGTCGGCGGTCTTGCTGGGGCCGCTGATGAGCGTGAGGTTGGCGGGAAGCTCGCCGCCGGGCAGTTGTGCGAAAAAGTCGAGCAGATCCGGAAGGATCTGATTTTCGCGAACAATCGCGATGTGCGCCGGGGGGATGAGGCTCAGCCCGCGCCAGCGCCGCGCGCCGCCGGCGCAGACGATGCTGCCGGTTTCCGCGATGGCGGCACGCACGCCCGTGATGGCGATCTCGGCCGAGAAGACGGCATCGTCGCCGGTGTCCGGATCGAGTCGTTCGGCGATCTGGTCCAGGGCCGTTTCGATCTGCTCGTGTTCACTTAACGCCGGCTCGATGATGATCCTGGGGCGGCCGGCGCGGGTGGCGGAGGAGAGCCTGCGCACCAGTTCCGCGACGGACGGCGCCAGCGTTTGCGGCGACGACTCCACGACGTTCAACCCGACGCTCTGCGCTTGTGCGCGGAAGATCGCGACGAGGTCGTCAGCAGAACCGACACGCCGAACGAGCGTGTCGTCGATCGCCGGCAGGGGGGTGGGGGTTTCGGTTTTCACGTTGCGTATCTCGCGTTTCGTTGCGCGGCGGTTCTGACGGGCCGCGTCCGTGTTATTGTTCGTGTTTCCACAGCTCGCGGAACGGGCGGGCGGCAGGTCGCGGGGCGTCGCGGAACGCTGTAAGCCGCTTCGCCGGGCCGGGCAGCTTGCGGGTCCACTGCCCGTCGGCCCAGGGCGCGGTCGCGATGCGGGCGAGTTTCTGGGCCAGGCGGTATTTCCACGGCGA
>JALSRY010000303.1 GCA_026984555.1 Phycisphaerae bacterium | reverse complement strand
ACGACCCAATCACATGCTCCTGAGCCCACACCGCACCACTCGCCGACACCCACACCCCCCCCTACAATCCTCCATCTGACGCCAAGGGAGACAACCTACCGATGGCAATCCAACGAACACTGCTCGAGCGGCTCCGTGCTCCCGAACCGGCGGGACATCGCCACCTCCACACTTCCACCCAGGAAGTGCTCGATTCAATCATCGCAAATCTTCAAAATGTACTCAACACCACCCGCGGCAACTGCCTGACCGACGACCAGTACGGCCTCCCCCACATGTCGAGCATCCGCAGCACCATGCCCTGGTCGATCTCCGGGTTCGTGACCGCGATCCGAACGACCATCGAGCGCAACGAACCCCGACTGAGCAACATCCGCGTCCGCCATGCGCCCGGAAACGATCGAACCATGGCGCTCCGGTTCGAGATTTCCGCTCTCGTCGTCGACGACGAGGGCCGCCACTCCGTCCGTTTCGAAACACTCGTCGACGACGACGGCCGCATCCGCGTCCGCTGAAAACACCCCCGCGCACCGGCGTTTCCGACCCGCCGGCTTGACGAACGCCACCAGGGCGATTGTGCTTACCGCTTATGAACGCCGCCCGTCGCCGAGTTTCCCATCCCATGCTCTTCGCGATGCTGATGGTCGCGGCCGCGGTGGCCGCCATGCTCCCGGCCCATTGGACCCGCTGGATCAACGGTATCCTCCAGCCCGCCTACTGGCTCACGATGCCCGTCTCGCGCACAACCCGCGCGGTGGAATCCGCCGGCGAGCGTATCTCCCGCGACGCACCGACCCGCCGCCAATACGACACCCTGCGCACCGAGAATGCCCGCCTCCGCCGACAGGTCCACCACCAGCAGATCACCATCGCCGAGATGAACCGCCTGCTCGCCGACGCCACCGGCATCCGCGACCAACTCGTCGATCCCGACGCCCGGATCATCATCGCACCCGTGCTGGGCTACGACGCCTCCCCCCAACGCGAATCGTTGACTATCGGCAAGGGCAGCCGGCAGGGCGTGCGCACCGGCGACTGGGTCGCGGCGGGAATGCCCCTCGCCCACCAGGACTCCGGCGAGTCCGCCCTCCTGCGACAATGGCTCGTCGGACGTGTCAGCGAAGTCCAGGCTCTCGTGTCGCGCGTCCAGTTGACGACCGACCCCGCGTTCGGCCCCGTGCTGGCGTGGGCGGCCCATCCAACCGCCACCGGCCGCTGGCAACTCGCCGAACGCGAATGCGCCCTCGTCGGTACGGGACACGCAATGATGCGAATCGACCGATCACCCGCGGACTTCCGCAAAGACGGCAACGCCTTCGTGCTCATCCCACTCGCCCACCCGCGGCCGATGGCACTCGTCGCGGGTACCATCACAGACGCCCAGATGCTCGAAACCGGACTCCATTACAATCTCGACGTGCGCCCCGTCGGCGACGCCCGGCGGCTGAACTACGTATACGTCATCTCGCTATCCCACCTGTCCTCGACCAACGGCTCCCTCCCCTGACCCCTGCCACCACCCGCCCACGCCTTCCGCCCCCCCTCCGGCCGTGGCACCGCCGCGTTCCAACCCGCCGCTCTCGCCCCCCCTCGCGCGCGGTTGCCAGCCCGCGAAAAACGTGGATGATGAAGTCATGCGGTCGCAGCCCACCCACAACGATCCCTCGGCACCGAAACCGGCGCCCGGACGCGACGGGCCGATCCTCGGCGTGGACCCCGGCCTGAGGCGTACCGGCTTCGCCGTGCTCGACGCCCCCAGTCCCGCCGCACCGCGAATCATCGAGGCGGGCGTCATCCGACTCGACCCCCGTCAACCCGTGGAACAACGACTGCTCGAACTCGAAGCCGGCCTCGCGGAAATCATCACCAACTGCGGCCCCACCGTACTCGCCTGCGAACAGCTCTACGCCCACTACAAGCACCCCCGCACCGCGATCATCATGGCTCACGGGCGCGGCGTCATCCTCGCGCTGGCCGCCCGCCGCGGGCTCGGTATCCTGCACATCGGGGCCACCCATGTGAAAAAACACCTCACCGGCAGCGGCCGGGCCGGCAAGGCCCAGATCCAGCGGGCCGTCGCGGCCACGCTTCGCCTCCCGGCGATCCCCGAACCCGACGATGTCGCCGACGCCTTGGCCGTCGCCCTGTGCGGACTCGAACTCCGCCGCGCCGGGACGCTGCCCGCCGCACCGACGCCCTCGGGAGGACCGACGCCGTGATTTGCCGCCTCGCCGGACGCATCGAACAGGTCGATGACCAGGCCGCCGTCATCCGCGTCGGCGGTCTGTGCTACGAAGTGCTCGTTCCCGCCGCAACCCTGGCCGATCTCCACCAGCTCGTGGGGGAGGAAATCACGCTGCACACCATCCAGTATCTCGAAGGCAACCCGACCGGCACCGTCATGATCCCCCGGCTGATCGGCTTCCTGAGCGAGGCGCAGCGCGACTTCTACAACGCTTTCATCCGCGTCAAGGGCATCAGCATGCGCCGGGCCCTGCGGGCCATGACCCTGCCCGTTCACCAGTTGGCGACCGCCATCGAAAACGGCGATGTCCACACCCTTACGACGCTCCCCGAAATCGGCAAGAAAACCGCCGGACACATCATCAGCGAGCTCCGCGGACAGCTCGACCGCTTCGCCGCACCGTCAGAGGACACCCGCCCCGCGGCCCGGTTGACCGAAGCCCAGCAGGTCGCCCTCGATATTCTTGTACAATGGGGCGACCGGCGGCCCGACGCCCAACGCTGGATCACGCTCGCCGTCCAGCACGAGCCCGGTCTGTCGTCGCCGGAAGACATCGTGCGCGCGGCATACAAGGTCAAGCATGGCACGATCTAGTGGCAATCGCACGCGGTCCACCCGCTACCGGCGACAGGCTCCCCCCCGGCGCGCGGGAGCACCGGCGTCAAGACCCGCGCGCCGCGATGAACGGCAGACGCCCGGCGGGTGGCGACTCCCCGTCGGGATGCCGCCGGCCCTGATAACGACGGGGGACGACAACATGAGCGTCTACGACCCGGGTACAGGTGGCCCATGAGCATCGAACGCGTCTTCACACAACCCGGCCCCGACGAGGACAGCTACCTGACTTCGCTGCGCCCGAGGCGCCTGGACGAGTGCATCGGCCAGGAAGCGGTGCGCCAGCAACTCCAGATC
>JALSRY010000302.1 GCA_026984555.1 Phycisphaerae bacterium | reverse complement strand
CGAGCCCCAGCCGCGCGTCGTTCACGCCGAGCGTGGCATGTCGCCGATCGCCTGTTTTCCGCGTCCGGGAGGCGTGGGGCGCAACGACGAGATCCGGCGACCCTGGTTCGGCCGGCTGGTGGGCGGACCGCCGGGGACATGATCAGCTTCGCAACGGAGCAGAATGGTTGCCCCGGTTCGCCGATGGCGACCTCTTGGGAAGGGGGCGCCCCTCGGGCGACAAACCCGGCCAGCCGGGAAGAAACCTATCGTCGTCGGACGGCGATCATGCCCGCCACCACGAGCAGCCCGAGCATGCCGGGCTCGGGCACGATGACGGTTTCCAAGTGCGCGGTTCCCGTGCGGCTGTCGCCGAGCGAAGCGTAGCTCCCGACCGTCAAGCGGTACCGGTGTGCGGGGATGACGGAAAACGCGGCTTCGTAAGGCAACACATCATCCACCCAGCCCATGTATTCCTCGAACTCCCACGACCGCGAATCGAGCATCGTGCCGGCGGTGACGTCCTCGAGCCGGTAATACATCCCGGAGGTGAAGTAGTGTTCGCCGGCGTAACCGTCGAACGCCAGATCGAGCGAGTCGGTCAGCGGATAGAAGTCGTAAACAACTTCGGCGTTGGAGCGGTTGTCGATCGTGTAGGGGCCTTCGCTGACGGCGTCGGCGTCGGTGATGATCCTGTCGAGCGTGGTGCCGAGCGTGGCACTGCTCATGGTCACCAGCCCCTGCCAGGCGCCGTCGTCGGTGTACTTCTGGGCCGTTCCGGAGATGGGCACCGCGTCCGTTTGATCGTAGGCCACTTCCTCCACGTTGCCCCACACATGGTGTGTCTGGGAGATGAGATCGATCGGAACCGCATGCACGACCTGCGAGCACAGCAACGTCATCGCGCCGGCTGCCAGGAAACAGTACGCCCGCCCGGCTTGTTTCATCGCCAAAGCCTCCGCCCCCCGCTTCCCACTATGGGGCCTGTTCGCCTCGTTTTCGCGATATGTTCCCCAGCGAGCTATGCGAGGCGTATCGGTTGTTGCTCGAACCCATTTGCGAGCTGTTGCCACAGCTCCAACCAATTCTAGGATACCGAGTTGCCGCTGGCAACGCCGATTTGCAAGCAACGTTGCACCGCCGCCTGTTCCGCTAAGGTCGCCCCGGCGCAGGCGGAGAACACCCGTTTTTCGGACCGTGGCCGGACCGGCCTACGCCGCGCCCCGGCCTTCGGGGTTGCGCACAACCGCTTGCGCCGGCGTGCTATGATACGCAGCGATGGCAACGAACCA
Organism: Phycisphaerae bacterium; assembly: GCA_026984555.1. Lineage (GTDB taxonomy): Bacteria > Planctomycetota > Phycisphaerae > UBA1845 > Fen-1342 > JALSRY01. Next base: position 1,890 of record JALSRY010000302.1, on the reverse strand, counting down.
CTTCGTTTTCGCAGGCGGCGGCACCGGCGGCCACCTCTACCCCGGCCTCGCAGTCGCCGACGCATTGCGGCGGGATAACCCCCGCGCCGAGATCACGTTTTTCACGACGGTGCGCGAGCTCGATCGCCGCCTGGTGGGGCGTTGCGGGTATCGTCAGGTCGAGCAACCCGTACACCCGTTCACGATCCATCCACTGCGTGTGCCGGGGTTTTTGCGCGCGTGGTATCGCAGCGTGCGCCTGGCCCGCGATTTTTTCGCCGAGCATCCCCCCCGGGCGGTCCTGGGTCTCGGCGGGTATGCGGCGGGGCCGCCTGTGGTTGCGGCCAGGAGACTGGGGATTCGGACGGGATTGCTCAACCCGGACGCGTTGCCGGGTCGGGCGAATCGTTTCCTGGCTCGTCATGCGGATCGGATCGTCACCCAGTGGGACTGCTCGCGGGCGCATTTGCCGACCCGCTGTGACTGTGTGAACTGGGGTTGTCCGATTCGCCGCGAGTTTGTCACCGCTCAGCGAGATGCCGGCCGCAAGCGGTTTGGGCTCGATCCCCACCGACCGATGCTCCTCGTCACGGGGGCTTCGCAGGGCGCGCGAACCGTCAACCGGGCCATGCACCACGTCTGGCCGGAGTTTGTTTCGCACCACCCCGACTGGCAACTCCTCCACCTTACCGGACCGGCCGACGAGCACGAGACCCGGCGGGTGTACCAGGCCGTCGGCGTCGAGGCGACGGTGCTGGCATTCACGCACGAGATGTGGGACGCGCTGGCAGGAGCGGACCTCGTCGTGGCCCGCGCGGGCGCGTCCACGCTCGCCGAGATCACGACGCTTGGCTTGCCGGCGATCTTGTTGCCGTATCCTTACCACCGCGACCATCACCAGCACGCCAACGCCCGGCAGCTTGTCGAAGCGGGAGCCGCCCTGATGGTCGAGGATCGGTGCGATCCGGCGGCGAACTGCCGCCCGCTGCTCGATGCGTTGGAGCGTCTGGCCGACGATGCGGCGCGAGCGCGGATGGTCGCGGCCGCCCGGGCGCTGGCCCGTCCCGACGCCGCGGTCCGGGTCGCCGCCTGGCTCGCGCGCGCATGAAACGGCTCCGCTGTGATGCGGTTTTGGCGTCCGAATCGTGATGGTCAGGATGTTTGCCCGCCGGGGGCGACGAAGGATTGGCCCGTGAGCGCCAACACGCACAACAGGACGGCCATCAGCACGATGAGCACGCTCATCGTTCCCGAAACGCCGCGGTAGGACGCCCGCGGCCGCAGCGACAACCACCAGGCGACCAAGGCCGCGGCGGCGATCGTGAGGATCCACAAATGGGCCAGCGGGTTGGTCATAGGCCTCTAACCGAACAGTGTCGAGTCGATGCTGCCGTACTGGGTAGCGAGCGACTGTCCGAACACGGTGACGGACGCGATGATGACCGCCAACACGAGGGCGAGCATGACGGCGTACTCGGTGGCCGTCGCGCCATCTTCGTCGTACCGAAACCTCGATGCCGCCCGAACCAAAGCAGAATGTTTCACCAGCAGGCTCCTTCCGCGAACACGTGGCGTGCGACCTCAGGGACGGCGCGAGGCTGCAACCCCGAGCCGGCCAACCGCTGACAGCCGCCCCCCCGAACAGGGAGGCGGCGGCGTGCTCCGGCCACACGCCGGCACGCGCGTGTTCCCCTCAAGCCTACAAAACGTTACCGGCGCATCGCAAACCGGCGGCGTCTTTTTCGTCTCCGCGGGGCCGATAACCGCCCATCGGGCCGCCCACGCCCCGCCGAAGGATTCATCGGGCATTTGCGGCTGTCGAATCACAAGCACGGCGCCAATAAACAGGGGAGGTCGGGACGTACCCGACCTCCCCGCTCCCGGCGGCTTCTTCGTCTTGTCCCTCCCTAC
>JALSRY010000301.1 GCA_026984555.1 Phycisphaerae bacterium | reverse complement strand
CCCCGCTGGCCGGACCGGGCGGGTAATCACTGTTGCCGCAATCCGAGGCGATCAGCTCGCGGTCGATGCCGAGCTGGGCCGCGAGCGCATCGACCAGCACCGTCCGCGTGCCCGTACCCATGTCCTGCGTGCCCGAGAGCACCCGCACCGCACCGTCCCGGAAAACGTCCACGCGAATCTGCGCATCCTGTTGCCAGGTGCCCCAGTCTCCCACCGCCATACCGATCCCCCGGCGCCGGCGACCGCCCGCGCCGCCGTCGGGACAGGGCCGCCGGCTCCACCCGATCATGCGCGCGCCCGTGTCGTACATCCGCCGTCGAACGTCGCTGGGGTCGATGCGCTTGCGATATGCGAGCGGGTCGACCCCCACCGCTTTCGCCAGCTCATCGACGAAACCGTCGACGGCGAACATTCCCTGCGGATGGCCGGGCGCGCGAAAGGCACGCGCCCCGCCGGTGGAGAGCCCCAGATCGACGAACGAACGAAAGACCGGCCCGAAGCGGTAGCGTGACGGGTTCGCCACTCCCCCGCCGCGCCGTTCCGGTCCGCTGTATCCCGCGATGTGGATGTACCCGCCGGCGGGCCGGTCATCATCGTCAAGCGCGATGCGCATGACTTGGATCGAACCGGGCCGACAGCCGGTATCCAGGTGTTCGCGCTTGCGGTTGTTGACGACCTTGACCGGGCGACGAAGCTTCCGACTCAGCTCCGCCGCGATCCGGCCTTCCAACCCCACCCCCACCAGCTTGCTGCCGAACCCCCCGCCGACGTGCTCGCAGTGCACGTGAACCTTGCTGCGGTCCAGTCCCAGCACGCCCGCCGCGCTGGCCTGCGTCGCCCCGGTACCCTGCGTACTGCACCAGACGAATGCCTCGTCACCCCGGTAGTCCACGACCGCGCAGTGCGGTTCCAGGCACGAATGCGTCTGCATCTGGGTCGTGAAACGACGTTGAACCACGCGGTCGGCCTTCGCCAGCAGCCCCGCCACCTGCGCGCGCCGCTTGTCCGAACCCTGGCGCCCGCGCGAACCGGGCGCCTTTTCGATCGGCGGGGGAATGGGACCGACCTCGCGCTCGTGCTGGGCGATCGGATCGGTCACCGGCTCGAGGGGTTGCCATTCGAGCCGCAACGCCGCGATCGCGTCGGCCAGCGCCCGGCGATTCTCGGCGCAGACATGCCCGGTCGGTTGCCCACAATACACGTACTCCTTGCGCCGCCTGATCGCTACATCCAGCACACCAGGCACGCGGCGAGCCGCTTGCTCGTCATACGACACCAGCCGCGCCCGCCCATATGGACACGAAACGATCTCGGCGTAGGCCATATGGGGCAGATTGATGTCGGCGGTGTACTTGGCCCGACCGCTGACCTTCAGGGGGGCATCGACCCGGGCCGCGCGGTTCTCGAACGCCGCGCCGCGGTTGTCTTGCTCGTTGCCGGTCGAAACCCGCGCCCCGCCCGCGGCGGCCGCCGCCTCGAAGACCTTCGGGTACGTCCCGCAACGACACAAGTTGCCGCGGCAAGCGTCGCGGATCTCGTCGAGCGACGGACGTGGATTGCGCGCCAGCAACGCATCGAGACTCATCACGAAACCCGACGTGCAGAACCCGCACTGCATCGCGTCGTGCGCGCACAACGCCTCCTGCAGCGGCGTCAGCCGCGCACCCTCGGCGAGCCCCTCGACCGTGCGTATCTCGTGACCAACCGCGTCGAGTGCCAACATCAGGCAGGCGTTGACCGGACGCCCGTCGAGCTGCACCGTGCACGCCCCACACGCCCCCCGCCCACACGCTTCCTTCGTACCCGTCAGATCGAGCCGATCACGCAACACCTCGAGCAAGGTCGTGCGCGGCTCGACCGAAATGTTCTCCTCCCGGCCGTTGATATGCAGCGTGCAAGCCACCTCCCCCGGCCCCAGACGCCGCACACCACCACCCGTACCCGATTGCGAACCGTCCTCTGCCGGCGCCACCAGCGGTACCGCCGCCAACACGCCCACCCCGCGCAAGAACGCACGTCGAGATACGGCATCGATGCGCGCAGCATCGCTCCGCTGTTCCGTGCTCATCAGGAGCCCTCGGTATCCGTCTGCCGGAATTGCCGCGCTGCGGCCGACTCGCCCAGGCAGCGATGATAGCCCGCCCCCGCGACCGACCGCAAATGTTTTCCGAGCGTTTCCCCGGCACGCACCGAAACCCTCCCACCGTCGTTTGCTCGTATCGCCGCGCGCGGCCAGAATGCGAGCCGGCTCACGGACACTCTCCACAAAGATCTGCTGGGGATTCGGAGATGCGCTTCCTTGCTGCAAGCCCGGTGTTGCTGGCTCTCTTCCTGACGCCCTTCTCGTCGTCCGCGCGCGCCGCCGGCGGTGTCGCGCTCCACGTCGCCCCCACCGGCCACGCCGACGCCCCCGGTACGGCCCGCCAGCCCCTGGACACGATCGACGCCGCCCGCGATGCGCTGCGAGCACTGCGCGCGGCGGGCAAGGTGACGCCCGGCCCGCTTACGATCTGGCTGCACGCCGGCACCTACCGGCTCACCACCGGCCTGGTGCTCGATGAGCGCGATTCCGGTACCGCGACCGCACCACTCGTTCTTCGTGCCCGGCCGGGCGAACCCGTCGTGCTCAGCGGCGCCTTGCGTCTGCCCTGGAGCGGCTTCGAGCCTGTTACGGATACGCGGGTTCTGGCACGAATCATCAGCCCCGAAGCGCGCAAGCACCTTCGCCGAATCGACCTGCACGCCCGGGGCCTGCGCGAAATCGCGCCGATCCTGGCGCGCGGGTTTCCGCAGCCCATCCGCCCGGCGCCGCCCGAGCTGTTCTGCGACGGAAGGCCGATGACGCTGGCCCGCTGGCCCAACGATGCCTTCGCCAAGACGGGGCGGACCTTCGGGCCCGCGACGCAACCGGCCCGTCGCGGCGCCACCGGCCGGCCGATCTTCGAGTACGCCGGCGACCGCCCCGCCCGCTGGCGCGACGCCGATGACATCTGGCTGCTGGGCTACTGGCGCTACGACTGGGCCGAGGAGACCATCCGCGTCGCCGGCATCGACCCGCAAAACCGCCGCATCACGCTTGCGTCGCCACACTGCTACGGCATCGCGGCGGGCAAGCCCTGGTTCGCGGAAAACCTCCTCGAAGAGATCGACCAGCCCGGCGAGTACTACATCGA
>JALSRY010000300.1 GCA_026984555.1 Phycisphaerae bacterium | reverse complement strand
ACCTTCGAACGCACGCTGGCCCTAGGCGGCAGTCCCCAGTGCTACCCTCCGCCCGACATGGCCGAGAACAACGCCGCCAGTTGGATCGGCTGGGCCCAGGACGGACAGATGACGCTCGCCGACGACACCACGCGCGTGCACGACGGAGCGGCCTCGCTCCGGGCCGACGCGACCGGCGGCTTCGACAACTACGCGCGCTATCCCGGCGACCAGCTCGCCACCTGGGATCTGCTCGATTCCACCTACTTGCGTTTCTGGGCGTACGCGGAAAACCCCAACCTCGGCTTCCAAAACCACAGCCCGTGGATCCACCTCGGCAACGCCGACGGATACTACGAGTACCGCCCGACCTACGACATCCTCAACAACGCGATCGGGCAGTGGGTCGAGTTCGTCATCCCGCTGGCCGGCGACGACACCTGGCAACGTACCGCCTTCGGCGACGCCGACCTCGACAACGTCAGCTATGTCGAGATCCATGCCGATACCTGGGACGCGGGCTTTACGCTCTGGCTCGACAACGTGCGCTTCGATCCGCCGATCGAGCCGATCCCCGGCGATGTGAATTACGACGGGCGCGTCGATCTTTCGGACCTCGCGATCTTGCTGGCCCATTACGGCACGCCCGCGGGTATGAGTTGGACCGACGGCGACCTCGACGCCGACGGCGATGTGGACCTCGCGGATTTGGCGATCCTGCTGGCGAATTATGGCGAAGTGTGTTGAGCCTCACGGGGCCCGGCTCGCTTCGGTGCCTCTGCGCCCGTGAATCCGCCATTACGCTCGACCAGTGAGCGCCATCCGCGCTCGTCAGCCTTCCAAACGCTCCAGTGGCGGCAGGTTCTCCGGCCGCGAAGCGCGCCGGCGGATCAGGTACGCCTCCAGCCAGCCGCGGGCTTTGTCCGGGTGCTCGTGGCAGTGCAGCACCGACTCATGGTCGATCGCGTTGACGCGGTCGTTGGCCGCCCGGATCGCGTCCATGCTGTTTCGCAACGCCACGTCCACGGGCATGCGCTCCGGGTTGATGTCGATCCCGAACCAGCCCGTGTAGCCGTACATCTTGAGTGTGTACATCAGCGCTTCGAGCTGCTCGGGTGAAACCACGCCGACGTTCAAATCCTGGTCGTAGTTGCCCAGCGGCTGGCTGTTCCAGTGCGAATGCGCCAGCCGACCCTCGCTCAGCGGCCAACTGAACGCGTACGCCAGGTCTTCATAACCCATCAGCACGTGCCCGATCTCCGGGTTCATGCAGCACAGCTTGTGTCCCTCTTCCAGCAGCCGCCGATTCTCGCTCGCCGACAGTTTCGACTCGACCAGGTGCCCCAGCAGCACGCCCTCGGCCGTGGTCGGAAACAGGATGTGCCCGCGCGGCTCGTAGGGCTTGGGCTCGAACGCGATCCGCACGCCCGGCACCGCGTCCAGCGCCTCGACCAGACCATCCACGAACCGCTCACGCATCCCGACGAAATCGACGCCGAAGGGGTTCTCGTACCCGTCGATCCCCGGCCAGACGACGGCGAACTCGGTGTCGAGCTGCTTGTTCATGCGCAGCGTCGCTTTGGCGCGTTCGACCGCGATTTTGCGCTTCTCGGGCAGCGGGTTGCTCAGCGAACCCCACTCGAAATCCCGGTCCCAGAACAGCAGCGGGATCACGGTAATCAGCTTGATCCCCGTGTCAGCGCAGAACTTGCTCCACAACTCGACGTTGTCCTCGTTGATCTCGTTCGGGTAATGCGCTTCGAGCCCCACCAGGCCGTAATCCTTGAGCCCGGCGGCGATTTCCAGCCGGGCCTCGATGTCGAGCTCGTCGCCATACTTGTCGTGAAAGCGACTGCCCGGCGGCGAAAAGTACCAGATGCCCGCCGAGAACTTCAGCTCCAGCTCGAAACTCCGCAGGTGGGTCAACAATTCCTGATGTGTTCGGCGTGTCGCTTGGGAGCGCAGATCTCGCAGGGCCATCACATTCTCCTCGCGCAGGCACTTCGTTGAGATGTTGGCTCCATTATGCGCGCTGCGCCGCCCCTTGGGCACCCCGCCGTCGGCTCCTCCGGGCGCGAATTCAATTCATGTATGTGCTTGTGCCGATAACCCCGAGTGAAACAAGGCGAATCCTGCCGCGCTACTGGGAGCTGGCCCCACAAGAGCCGATATCACCTGCATAGGGATGAGAACCCGGAAATGAGTGGCTGGATCGAGGAAAAAGCGATGAATCGCGTCGTATCGCGCTGGTCGGGAAGTGTGCTCGCAACGTGTGCCGCCGTTCTTCTTGCTGGCTGTCAGGCCTCCCAACCGGGACCGAAACCGGTTACGGCTGTCACGGACACGCCCAACCACGCCGACAACACGCCCAAACGCACCACGGAGCCGGAAAGCGTGACGATGTTCGGGAACCATCCCGGCGCCCCCGTCAAACCCGAAAACCGATTGCTCACCAACATGGCGCAACACACGTTTTCGGCCGTCGGTCGTGACTTCGACCCCGATCTGGATTCCACCGGCAACATCATGGTGTTCGCCTCGACCCGCAACTCCGAGCATCCCGACATCTACATGAAGCATGTCAACGGTTATGCCCTGACACAGCTCACGTCCGATCCCGCCGACGACATTCAGCCACGCTTCTCCCCCGACGCATCGAGCGTGGTCTTCGCGTCGAACCGGGCCGGCAACTGGGATATCTGGCTCATCAACACGGACGGCACGGGCCTGACCCAGCTTACCCAGGATCGTGGCGACGAGGTCGCGCCCTGCTTTTCGCCCGATGGCAAACGCGTCGCATTCACTGCGTGGGGACAACGATCGCACCAGTGGGAAATCTGGGTGCTTTCCGTTGATCGCCCGGGCGTTCGGCGATTCCTCTGCTATGGCATGTTCCCGGACTGGTCCCCCGACGGAAAGCGAATCGCGTTCCAGCGGGCCCGCCAGCGCGGGACACGTTGGTTCAGTGTCTGGTCGGTCGAGCTGGTCGGAGACGAGGCTCGGCATCCGACCGAGCTGGCGTACAGCGATTCGAGCGCCTGTATCGCGCCGCGCTGGTCGCCCGACGGCCAGACGCTCGCGTACTGCGCCGTACTGCCCGGCTCGCTGGGGCACAACGACGCCGCCGACATGCACGCCGACATCTGGACCGTCAACGCCCGAACCGGATTGCGGCTCAAGCTCACGGATGGGGCGGT
>JALSRY010000299.1 GCA_026984555.1 Phycisphaerae bacterium | reverse complement strand
CATGTCAGTACCGCCGCCCCGCGACCGCCGTGTTGCTCGAACAACCGCACGATCAGCCTGTCATCGTTTTCGGCTTGCTTGACGGCCGCCACGCCCACGCCGGCGGCTCCCTCGGCGGCAATGGCGAACGGTGCCCAGGTGCCGCGGATGGCGCCGGTCTGTTCGGCCGGCGCGGTCAACGCCCGCAGTGGCCGGTTGAGGGCCTCGGCCTCGGCCGCGACGCCCGCCGCCCGCCAGTCGCCGCCGTGAGGCATCAGGGCGTAGGTGAACTCGTGCGTGCCCTGGTCCGCGTGTTCGTCGGGGAATTTCGGCCCCCGCAACAATGACAGGCCCATCACGTTGTCACGACAGGAATGCCCGTACTTTCCGTCGTTGAGCAACGCCACGCCGAAGCCCGGCTCGGACAGGTCCATCCAGCGATGGGCACATACCTCGAACCGCGCCCGGTCCCACGGCGTGTTCTCGAACGTGGGGCGGTGAAGATGCCCGAACTGGATTTCGCCGGTCGCGTGGCGCGCCCGTACATCCACCGGCATCAACACCCGCAACAACGTGCGCTGCTCGTGCCACTCGACGCGCGTGTGGATATCGAGCCGCGGCGAGCCCGCATCGAGCACAAACCGCTGCACGATGCGGCTCGCGTCGCCCAGCGACCGGGCAACCTCGATCACCCCCCGCAACGGGCCAGACTCGATCACGCGGCGGCGCTCGGCCGGCGACGTGATCGGCCGGGCATGTTCGACATACTCCGCGTCGATGTCCCACGCGTCCCAGGCCCGCGGGCGATCGTCGTAAAGCACCAGTTGGTTGAGCGCCCGCGGGCGCCCCGTTTCGTCCCGGCCGCAGGCATCGCGCGCGTCGCCCTCGCGCCACAGTCGAATCACTCGACCCGCTTCGTCGATCGTCGCGCCGATACACCCGTTCGAGAGCGTCCAATCCTCGACTTGCACGGGCTGCGGCGGTTTCGGCGGGTTGCCGCAATCCACGATCGCGACCCCCAGCGCGGGCACGTGCTCGACGTACACCGACCGGCCCGCGCAGTCCACCACGCCGCGGCGTGGCGTCGCAGCCGCGTTGAAGACGACCGCCGGCCGCTTGATTCCGCGCGTGTCGGCCTGCGCGGCCCAGCGCCGCATGCCGTCCTCGATCAGCGCGCGGCAGTCGGCGTCGATCTGCGCGACATCGTGCCGCGCGTCCTCATAGACCTCGCCGATCGACGAGCCGGGGAGAATGTCGTGAAACTGGTTCAACAGCAGCCGCTTCCACGCGTCGTCGAGTCGCCGGCGTGCGTCCGCGACCGCAGCGGGGGTGGGAGCCGTGGGGCCGCTGAAGGTCAGCCACTCGGCCGCGAACAGGTCGTTCTCCGCCTGGCGATTGGCGCGCTTGAGCCACGCCTGGCTGGTCAGCGTTCCCCGGTGGTATTCGAGGTACAGCTCCCCGTCCCACACGGGCAGGTCGCGTCCTTGCTCGCGCAGCCGCCGGCGAGCCGCGCGCAGTTCCGCGCAGAATGCGCCCGCCGGTGCCAATCTCACCTGTGGCAATCCCGTGCAGCGTGCCGCGAGACGCGTGTTCTCGATCATCCAGTCGGTCGGACCGCCGCCGCCGTCGCCGAAGCCGAACGGCTGGAGCCACGCGCCCGTGCGGGGGGTGTCGGTGCCGGCGGCGGTTTGGGCCCCGCGTCGCAGCTCGGCCGGGGTGTTGGTGGCGTTGTAGTCGCCACCGGGTGTGAGGTGCGCGAGGACTTCGGACCCGTCGATCCCCCGCCAGCGAAAACTCATGTACGGAAACCGGTTCGTGTCGTTCCAGTGCAGCTTGTTCGTGATGAACACGTCGAGCCCGGCCAACCGCATGATCTGCGGCAACGACGCCGAGAACCCGAAACTGTCCGGCAGGAACAGAAAGTGCTGGCGGCCGCGCTCGCCGAACTTTTCGGTCCAGTAGCGTGTGCCGTAGAGAATCTGGCGCACGAGGGATTCGCCGGACGGAATGTTGCAGTCCGGTTCGACCCACATGGCCCCGCCCGGTTCCCACCGCCCCTCGGCCACGCGCTGCGCGATCCGCTCGAACAGTTGCGGGGATTCCGCCTCGACCCAGGCATACTGCTGCGCCTGGGAACAGAGGAACGCGAAGTCGTCGTAGCGTTCCATCAACCCCAACACCGTGGCGAACGAACGGAGGCACTTCCGGCGCGTCTCGCGCGTGCGCCACAACCACGCGGTGTCGATGTGGGCGTGTCCGACAGCCCAGGCCCGCGTGGCGGTCGGCGCCGCGCCGGACCGCAACGCGCCGGCCAATTCGGCCACCGCATCGACCACGCCGCCGGCCGGATCGTGCGGATCGATTCGGACTACGCAGCGGCGCAGCGCTTCGTCCAGCGCCGCACCCTCGGCGGAGTCGTCGGGCAGCTCCGCCAGCAGTTGGTGCGCAAAGACGAACGTCCGCCACGCACGCCACAACGCCTCGTCGAACACTGCGAGCTCGCAGCGTTCCAGGATGCCGGGAGTGGGTGTGTTCCACCGGCGGTTGAACTCGGTTTCCAGCCAGGCGAAGCGGGCGGCGCCGAGCGGATGGTTACACGCCGCCTCCACGTAGAGCTGGACGCGCTCGCCGCCGCGGGCGGGCGCCAGCAGCGGCGCGGTCGGATGGTTGTCGTCGAGACCGTGGCTGGGCGCGCCGTCTTGCCACAATAACGCTTCGGTTCCACAGGAAAACCGGAGCACGACATCGCGGCCGGCCCACGTCTCGGGTACCTCGCCCGAGAGGCGAAACCACGCGGTGGACCACACCGGCCCCCAACGCCAGCCGGGCTCGACCGGCTCGTATGACCGCCGGCAGGCCTCGGAAAACGGAATCGGCGCATCGACCTGACAAGCGGCGGCGCGCAGCGGAAGCGTTTCCGGGTACACGAGTGGTTCGAGCACCTGCTCGGCGAATACCGCGTAACGCCGCGCGGCGTGTTTCAGTGGGCTTTCCATCGTGGTCGCAAGTATAGCGAAAACGAGTCGGCGGGGAGACGTCAGACCGAGGCGAACGGCGGGGTGGTCATGCGACCGTCTATCAGAACCTCGGCGATCCGCCGCGCCGCCTGCCCGTCGCCATAGACCGCGACGGGGCGTGTCATGGTTTTCCGCGTGGCCCCGTCGCTCAGGATACGCACGGCTTCGCCGACGATGCGCTCCCGG
>JALSRY010000298.1 GCA_026984555.1 Phycisphaerae bacterium | reverse complement strand
TCGCGTTCGGCGTCCTTGAGATAGGCCTGAAGCACGATGCCCAGGTGCGGATAGTCGCGAAACTCGGGCTCGGTGAACAGCTCGCGGCAGATGTCGAGCGTCAAATCCTTGATCGCGTGGTGCTCCATGTCGATATGGATGTGCACGCCGGCGGCCATGGCCTCACGCAGCAACGGCCGGAGCAGCTCCTTGGCGTATTCCTTGCTGCGACGGGGCGCAATCGCGTCGAGCCCGGGGTGCAGGGAAGTCAGCTTGACCGATACGTTGACCCGCGGCAGCGCCACGCCGTCGCCCTCGTCGATCAGCGCCACACCCGGCCAGCGGGCGGCGTGGCGCGGCAACTCGCGGATCAGGTCCAGGTAGATCTGGTGATATGCCTCGGCCTCGCGGCGGGAGAGGGCCGCCTCGCCCAAGACGTCGATCGTGAAGGCCAGCCCCTGGTCGCGCAGCCGGCGGATGGCGCGCTGGGCTTCGTCCACCGTGGTACCGGCGATGAACCGGCCAGCCATCTTGAGTGCGCCGCGCCACGCGATCCACGCGAGCAGACGCGGTCGCAAACCGTCGAGGTCGGAGAAATCCACCACGCGTTCAGCCAGCCGGACCAGTCGCTGTTCGCTGCCGGCGGTGTCGAGTTCGGCAAGGGCCGCGGCGGGTTCCGCATGGGGGCCGGAGCGGGTGTGTCCGGCGGCGCGCCGCGGCGGCATGAAGTATTCCTTCATGTGCCGGGCGATCTCGCGGGGTTCGTACCCGACGGTGGGCAGCACGTCGATGAAACGAAAGGCCTGGATCTTGAGCCACTCGTTTTTCATGCACTGGGCCAGGCCGAGTTCCTGCCACCATTGCGACTGGAAGATCGAGGGTTGACCGCGTTCCATGCGGTCGAACAGCTCGTGGCCGAGCCGGAGGGTGAGGGCTTCGATCTGCTTCTCGGAGATACGCCGGGTCACAAGCCACCTCGCTGATGCACGCTCCCGCGGTCGGGTCGCCGGGGCCTGAGGCGGGCTCCGACCGCCGCGCCGTCTTGCCCGCCGCGCCGGTGCGGGTTTCATCATACCTGTGCAGGGACGGCGGAACAAACCGGCGGCGTGCCGACGACCGCCAGCGGCATGTCGAGGGCTCGCCTCGCGGTTCAGCATGGAACGCGGTAGCGCAGCGACGGCGGCCGGGGTCATGGCGGACTGGGCGACGACCGCAGCCCGGGAGGCGCCTTCGGTCGGCCTCCGGCTGCTCCGGCAAGCGCCACGACCCCGCACCGCCGTGCGATCCCTTCGCGAGGCGATGTCAAGTCTTGAATCCGCCGCGCGGCCGCTCTACGCTACCGGCAACCGTTCGGGCTACACGGTTCGCGCGCGATGGGCAGGCGTCATCACCCGTCGCGAGCCTCTCGACAGTCAAGCGAGGCGTCTGGGGAACACTCGGGGGAAGAGGAGTGCGCACGTGACGGAACAGGCGAAGAACACACCGGCATACGTTTCCAGCGTTCGTCGCGCAGGCCGCGTCCTGGGTCTGTGCGTCGCCCTGTCCGGCATCGCGGGCCTGATGATCGCCCCAGCCGCCGCGGCGCCGGCATCCGGCGATGGACCTCGCGACGTTCGGACAGGCGTGTTTCAGCAGGGGCTCGATGGGTATGCGGGCGTCGCCGACACGCACATCGACTCGGCGGATTGGGGCACGCCTCCGCAGTACACGGTGAACTACGGTTGGAACGAGGGGCTGGCGCTGTCGGATGACAGCACGCCGCTGCTGCGTTTTGACCTCAGCTCGATTCCGCCCAACAGCAGGGTCTATTCGGCGACGCTGTCGCTCTACAACACGACGGAGACCGCCGGCCACGCCCGCCGCGTGTTGCTTTTCGAGGTGTACCGAGACTGGGACGAGGGCAACCAGGTGGGATCGCCGATGGACGCACCGGGCAAACACGGGGCGACGGGCGACGATGCGTTCGCCTATTACCCCGGAGAGGGGACGAATGTTCCCTGGACGGCCCGCGGGATGGCGGCGGGCGTGGACTACGCCACGGACCCCGCCGATTGGGTCGATGTCGACGACGTGGGCTGGTTCGACTGGGACGTGACGGACGTTGTGCGAGCCTGGGTGCGTGGGGAGCGGCCCAACTTCGGCGTGGTGTTGCGTGACGGAACGGGGTGGGAGCCGGGAAACCCGCTCCTCCGCCGGTTTGTTTCGAGCCAAGGCGCGTCCGACCCGGGGCTGCGCCCCGTCTTGACGATCCAGTACGACCCGGATACGCCCCTCGCCGACGCGGGCCCGGATCAAGAGAATCTGCACTGGTCCGGCACCAGCATCGTGCTCGACGGTTCGGGGAGTCACGATCGTCCCGGCGGCGACGACGACGCACTCGCATATGCGTGGCGGATCGTCACGCCGGCATACGGTTCGGACCTGAGCGGTGTGATCGGCGAGGAAGAGATAATCGAGTTCACCCCGGATGTTCCGGGAGAGTGGGAGCTGGAGCTGACAGTAACCAACACGCTCGGCGCCGTCGCCACGGATCGGGTTCATGTGCGGCTGCTGTCCATCCCCACGAGCCACCCGCGGATTTACCTCACACCCGAAAAACTTGCGACGCTCCGGGCACGGGCGACGCCGGACAACGTGCGCTGGACGCAACTGGTGGCCGAGGCGGACCATGATCCGACGCGGATGCTCCACAATGCGCTCGTGGGCGTGGTTGCCGACGACCCCAGCTACCGGGTGCGTGCGATCGACGCCGCGCTGGATCGCATCGCCGCGGGCGCGGATTGGGCCACGGCGGTGGGCAAGCTCGCACTCGTGTTCGACTGGTGCTACGACCAGTTGACGCCCGCCGAACGCGATACGTTCGTCACGTTTTTCAACGACAGCGCCGACAGTCCCGATTTCGGCGGTGTGCCGGGGTGGGGCAACTACTGGCCGCGATACTCTTTCAGCGTAGCCGCGATGGCGTTGGCGACGCTCGGTGACAATCCGCGCGCCGAGCAGTGGCTGGACCATTTTCGTTACGATCGTTTCCGCGATCACCACGTCCCCGCCCTGAACAAGATCGCCGCGGGCGGGGGCTGGCCCGAAGGATTCATCTACGACGGTATCGCCAATGAGTCGCTGGTGAAGGCGCTGGCGGCGTGGCGTTCGGCGACCGGGGAGAACCTCTTTCTCGCCAGCGCCTGGTTCCCCGAGCGATTCGGCCACCTGCT
>JALSRY010000297.1 GCA_026984555.1 Phycisphaerae bacterium | reverse complement strand
CCGCGAGGATCGTGTCGGCCGAGTGCAACTTCATGCACGAGACGGATTTCCCGGAGTTCGTGGTGACGGCGATCCCGGTCGGCGAGCCGCTGGCCGCGGGCGAAGCCCGCCTGGCCGGGTCGGGTCTTTATCACAGCTTCGCGATGTTCGTCGCTCCGGAAGCCCGCATCGACGACGCCGTCGAACACCTTTTCGCCCACGAGCTGTTTCATCACTGGAACGGACGGATGCTGCGGGCCGCACAGCCCGAACGGTTGGTCTACTGGTTCGTCGAAGGGCTGACCGATTACTACGCCCTGCGCATCCTGTACGAGTCAGGCTACTGGAAGCCGACCACATATCTCAAGTGGATCAACAAGCACGTCCGCGGCTACTACCGCAACCCCGCAATGCATGCCACCAACGCCGACATCCAGCGCGACTACTGGAAAAAGCGGCAAACGGTCGGCGAAATGGCGTACCAGCGGGGGCTGATGCTTGGCTTGCGCTGGCATGCGCTGGCTCGCAAGGCCGGCATCCCGAGCGGACTCGACCGGCTCATGCTCACCCTGGTCGATCGGGGCCGCAAGGGTAAGGAGGTCTCCAACGCCCTCGTGCGCGACGTCGGCTTGCGCACGCTCGGGACATGGTTCGGCGAAGAGTTCGAGCGATACGTGGTTCGCGCCGAGACAATCGAGCTGCCCAAGGATGCGCTCGGGCCGGAATTCGTGGGGCGGCTGACCGAAATGTACTCCTACCAGCTCGGGTTTGACCGGCAGCGTTCGCGGGCCGGCCATCGCGTGCGCGGATTGATCCCCGGTTCGGCGGCACAACGCGCCGGCTTGCGCAGCGGGGATCACATCGTCGCGTGGAACCTCTATCCCGACCCCGACCGTCCGTGCAAAATCAAGATCCGCCGTGACGGGCAGACGCGCATCATCACCTTCTACCCCCGCGGGCCGAAGGAACGCCTGATGCAGTTCCACCTCCGGCGTTGATGGCAACGGCGACGCGCAGGCCGCCGGTTTCTTGCGTCATGCTTGTGCGCAGGGACACTACGCCTCGATATCCAAACCGGGCGCCGAGCTGTCGCCGGATGCGTTCGTTTCCTCGTCGGCCTGATCTTGCAGGTCCTCGTCGGGCTCGCTGAACGGGGAACCCTGGCTGCCGGTGCCTTCGGCGTCGGCGAAGACCTCGCCGTCACGGTCGTTGTTCTCGATAATGTCCTGAAGTTCTTCGGAGAATGCCGCTCGGTCGGTGCCCTTGGCCTGCTCGGCACTCTTGGCGTGGGTGGCCCGTTCCTGGGCGCCTTGCGACTGGATGATCGAACCGAGCCAGTTGGGGGGGATGGTGGACATGGGCGGTGATCCTGCAATCGGGACCGGACGAGGCGCCGCCGGGCCGCCCGCGGCGTGTGCCTACGCCAGGATGTTCGTACCGACCGTGGGTGGCCGCAGGCCCTCCTCGCCGACGCCGAGTTGTTCGCGCAGCCGGTTGATGATGGCCGAATGCATCTGGCTGACGCGGGACTCGGACAGATCGAGCGTGGCGCCGATTTCCTTCATGGTCATTTGTTCGTAGTAGTACAGCACGATGATGAGCCGTTCGGCCCGGCTCAGCTCGCGATTGATGAAGTCCTTGATGTCAGCCTTCTGGGCCTCGGCGACCGGGTCGCAACTCTGCTCGTCGGGGACGATATCCACTTCGGCCACTTCACGTTCGGCATCGCCTTCGGTGAACTTCTGCGAGAGGGAGACCTGGGAGACGGCGTGCGCGTCGCGAAGCAACTTCCTGAACTGGTCGGCCGGCAGGCGCATCCGCCGCGCGAGTTCGTCCTCGGTCGGCAGGCGTCCCAGCTCGGCTTCCATCGCCCGGACGGTTTCGTTGAGTTTCTGGGCACGGTGGCGGACGAGCCGCGGCACCCAGTCCATGCTGCGGAGCTCGTCGAGAATGGCGCCGCGAATCCGCGGGGAGCAATAGGTTTCAAACTTGACGCCGCGCTCGAGATCGAAAGCGTCGATCGCATCGACGAGTCCGAAGATGCCGGCGCTCATGAGGTCGTCCACATCGACCTCGTCGGGGAGCTTGGCGCGGATGCGCTGGGCGGCGTAGCGAACGAGAAAGAGATAGTGTTCGACGAGCCGGTTGCGCAGCTCGTCGTTGGGGCTGGCCTTGTAGGCCCGCCAAGCGGCCATCAGCGATTCATCGTCAGGGAAGCTGCGCACGTTGGGATCACGAGTGACCCTGCGCAGCCGGCTGGCCATTCTGCGTCGGCTCATAGACCTATCCCGCCTTCATCGGTTGCGTTTTTCCGCCGTCCGTGTCCGCGATGTCCTCGGCAGCGACCTCGGCGGCTGCCTGATCAATCGCGAACTTGCGCGCCTGCAAGTGGTCACGAAGCACCAGCCGAACGACACCGCCAGCCAGTTTCCCGACCACCAGGGCCACACACATCGCCACCAGCGCCCGCGACAGCACGGTCACCACCCCGTTGCCGGCGTACAGACCAGCCGTGATCGCCAACGCGAACGCCAGAAGTGCCACCTGAACGCTGATGCTGTTGATCATGCGTAGCCCTCGGTCCGCCGCGCGGCTGCGAAGCCGGCGAACTGCTAAACCTATCGGCCCGTTGGTCGGCTTGACTTGGACGTGCGTGGAAAAACCCGCATCGGCAGCGGCTGTGCCGGAATGCGCCCCGGCGCCGGCGACCGCCTCCCCGCCGCAACGCACAGCGCAAAACCTGCGCCATGCCGGCCGCACCGCGGCTCAACCCCTGCGGCGAGGTCATTGTGAGCGTGTCGCATGGAAACAGCTGCCCGCCGGCGGCGAAGGGCAACGCGGCGCAAGGCCGGCGTCAGACGAAACTCCGGCGCTTCGCATCGATGTCCGCGATCATCTTCTCGAACGCTTCCGCGAAGAGCCGCACGCCGTCTTCGAGCAGCTTCTGCGTCACGTCTTTCATGTCGATGCCCAAGGCGTGAAGTTTTTCGATCACCGCGTAGGCTTCGTCCACGTACAGATCTATCGTCCGCGCGGGGATCCCGTGGTCGCAGACCGCCTCGAGCGTGTGCGGAGGAACGGTGTTGACCGTGTCGGGACCGACCAGCCCATCGACGTACTTCGTGTCGGGATACGCCGGGTTCTTGGTGCTGGTGCTGGCCCAGAGCGGCCGTTGCAACCGCGCGCCGGCGGCCTTGAGCGTCGCGAATGCCTCGCC
>JALSRY010000296.1 GCA_026984555.1 Phycisphaerae bacterium | reverse complement strand
TCGGCCTGGGCCCGGTGTTTCGCAGCGGCACGTAAGCGGCCTGCGGCTCGCCGCCTTTCCCGGAACGAACCTACTGCGGCGGAAACCCCTCGGGCATCCACGGCGGCAGATCGGCGATCGACGCCCGGGCCTTCGCGGATGTGGGGATTCCCCACGTCTCGAAAAACGGCCCCAGGTTGCGCCCGACGGCCCGCGAGAACCGCACCATCCACTGATCGCGTTTTTCCGCGTCGCTCTTGGGACGCGCCGATTTCGGTAGGTCGCGATACTCGGCGAAGACCTTCTTGTAGGCGTCCCAACCGAACCCCTCCTTGAGCTGCATGTACATCAGCAAGGCCAGGAACGGCTTGCTTTTCCACTCGCTGAACTTGGCCCCGCCGGCAAGATACTTGCGGATCGTTTCCTCGCGCTTTTTTCCGAACAGGGCCGGTCGGCTCGTTTCGTACTTGCCGCAGACCTTCTCGAACACGTAGAGGGTGAACAGGTTGACCGTCACTTCGCCCGTGCCCGCGAACGTCCAATCGGCAGACTGGTGGTTGTGTCCCAACTCGTGGAACAGCCCCCAGGCACCTTTGTGCAGGATGTGGTCGGCATCGACCATCCACGCCGCCGCGTCGAGGTGGGTCATGATCGGGTAGCCCGCGTGCATGTACCCCGCACTGATCTGCTCGTCGGCGACGTAGCGTTCCGGCCGCAGGCGCTTTTTGGGCCGGCACGCCAGCTCGGCCTCGGCATCGGCGACACGGTCCCAGACCTTCATCAGCGGCGTGGGGTCGTCGAGCGTGCGCACGCGCTCGGACGGCACCGTCAGGATGATCTTGTCCGAAGCCAGCTCCGCCCACGGGGCCGGACGCTTGCGGATCGTGCTGCGCCACTCGTCCAGATCGGTGCGCCCCAGCACGAAGAGCGGCGCCTCGACGGCGTTGCGAATTTCGACCCGGACGACCGCCGGCGAACAGCCCCGCGGCACCACGACGTAGATCAGCCCGCCAAACGCGTTCGCGGCTCGCGTAACGGGTTTGCCCATCGCGAAGGTGCGGGTGATCTCGGGGCAACGGCGCCACACGTTCTTGTGCCAGAGCTTGTCGCGGTGCGCACCGATCCGCAGCCGGAGGTTCATTTGCGTGGCCGTCCGCGGGATGGTCGCGACGATCAGGGCACCGGGCGGGGCGTAGAGCCCCGTGCTGTGCCACCCGGGAACGGTGCTATCGACATCGACGACGCGCGTGACCCGCTTGGCCCCCTCGGGAACCGCGCCGGGGAAGATCCGCGCCGCGGGGTGGGGCCGCACTTTCGCCGGCGGCGCGTGCATTACCTCGTCGAGTTCCATCGTCAGCAGCAGGCGGGCGAGCGGCCGGCCCATGCGAATCGGCTTCTCGTGCGTCGGGACGACATGCCCCCGATAACGCCGTGCCAGTTTGCGAAACCGCGGCCGGAGCAACGTGTCGTCGGCGGGCAGGACGCGGTACGCCCGGGTCGCGGTCCACACCGCCTGCGCGATCTCCTTCTTGTCACGTTTGATCTTTTCGTGGCGGGCGGCGGATTCGAGAATAGCGAGCGCCTGGGATGCCTGGCACGCCGGCGACACGGGCAGCGTGACCAGGAAGCCGGTCTGGCCGGTGCGAGCGAGTGTGCCGTCGGCCCAGACGATACCGGCCGGGGCGAGCAACCGATTACCCGGGTGCTGGTCGAGCGTCTTGCCGGGGTTGAGCTGGAGCCAACCCCATCCCAACCCGCCGGCGACCACCCCCCCGCCGGCCCGGATGAACCGCCGCACCGCGGGGATGTCCGCGTCGCGCAGCGCATGCACGTTGCACACGAGCACGTTGCACTCGCGCAAGCGCGTCAACCAACCCGCCCCGCGCAGCGGCTCGGTCGGAATGTCCAGCCCGCGCAGGTACGCCACCAGCCCGCGCGCGTGGTACACACCGACACGCAGGGGCGCGGTCTGGCGCGGCGTGTCGCGGTGCGCGACCCAGACGATGGCGTTTTCCAGGAGCTTGCTGGTGTCCGCTTGCCGGGCAGCGCCGGGCGTAACGAAGCCGTCATGACCGAAAGCCACGACGCGACCCTTGCCGAACTCCGCGGCGGCCGCCACCGGCTCGAACACACCCTTGCCGGCGCGGCCCAGTACGAGCGGGTACGCCCGTTTGCCGAAGACGCACAGCGGCCCGGGCGAACCCGGAGCGGCGATTTCCTTGACGCCCGCCAGCAGCCGCGCGGCGTCGTGCTCGCCGGCCTGCACCGCCGAGGCCAACAGGCACACGATGGCCACCGGGACCAGGGACCGCATGTGAACCATCACCATGTCCTCCACAGAAGCCTCACCGGGGTTGCCGATGCTCGCCGCACGCAGCCCCGCGTTTTTTCCCCAACGCTGACCAGCGCGGCCGGCACGCGCACGAAGCGCCCCCCGTTCCCGGTCCGCGCGTATTTTTAGTCTCGCCAAGGCCCGTCGAGCTCGAATGCCGCCTTCGCTTGGGCCAGCGCCTCGTTCAGTGATACGTGCCAGGTATCCGTCATACTTCGTCCGAACGCATCCAGATACAGCAATGTGAAACCGCCGTCGCTCTCCACGATTTCCAGTGACGCCGCATTTGTGACCGGCTCCCCGCCCACAATGTGTTCTGTATATTCCTTACATGCCCGCACACCCACACGCATCGCAACACACTCATCGGGTCAGGGTACACCACAGACGACAGACTACGATCGCAATACCGCATGTCCACATTTCGGACAGCGCTCGCCCGGCGTCCCGTGAAGCTCGTGTCCGCACTTCGGACACGGCCTCTCCGCGGGAATCTTCGTACCCAACGCGAATACGACGAGGATGCCTCCAAGAATCGCTACCCAAATACCCACGGCATTCGGGACATGCGAGCCATGAGTAAACGACGCCATCGTCGCCGTCGCCCCTCCCGCCAACAGGGCAACACCGCACATCACGTTCAACGTCTTGCGTGTCTGGAGATTTCGCTTTCCCACCGTTGCCTGGTGCACGCTCAGGCGGCGTACGCGCTGGACTTGTTGGACATCCATTTCGCAGCGATGCCGACACGCGAGCACAGAATCCATTTCTACGGCACATTCTTCGCAAAGCCCCCGGCCACACCATATGCACAGCCCGATCGCCGCCCGCTCCCGATGCACATAACAATTCATCACTGCTCCACTTCGATTACCATGCGCTCATCGGTCCGA
>JALSRY010000295.1 GCA_026984555.1 Phycisphaerae bacterium | reverse complement strand
CAGGATGGCGCGTTCGCGAATGCCCTGCGGTGGGGCGTTTGAGCCGACGAATTGGGTTGAATCGCGCCCGGTTGTACTCCAGCGAGATGTCGAGGATCCCCGTGTGTCGTTTGAACCGGCGAATTGGGTTGAATCGCGCCCCCCGGGCCGGTTAGACTAGGAATTGGCAGCGGGGACAGGTACGCGGGGGGAACGTGTCCATAAACGAGCACAGAGGCCCCGCCGCGATTCGTGATTGCGCCGGCCGGCGCCCGTGCGCCGCTCGCAACGCCGCGCCGGGGGGCACCGCCGGGCAACGTGTTGGGTTACACATCTCAAACTCTGGAGGAGGCGAAGATGAAAGCCAGGATTCTTGCAGTGATTGCCGTGGGTTGCGTCGCGGCGTCGGCGCTGGGTGCGCCGGGTGATGTCCTCTTCTCGTCGAACATGGACGATGGGGCGGCCTGGAACACCTACATGGACACCGACTGCTACTACGAATGGGGGTACGACTTCAGCACGATGGGCATTCCCGCATCGCCCAGCGGCAGTACGACCGGGTTGTACATGGCGGCCAACCTCGCCGAATCGAGCAGCGGCGACGCGGTCCACGCCACCCCCGCCAACTTCTCGGCGTCCGGCCAGTACCAGGTCGATTTCGACATGTGGATCAACGTAACCTACGGCGGTGGCACAACCGAGTTCATCGGCGGCGGCGTGGGCTTCAACCCCCCCGCGGGCGACGAGACCTCGCAACACGGCGCTTCGCTGATCATCACCGGCGAGGGCGGCTCCAGCCGTGACTATCGCTTGTACAAGAACGGCGGCGAGCAGTTCATCGCCAGTGGACAGTATGCGGCCGATTCGAACAATGCGTCGGACCCCTACTACGCCGACCATTTTCCCGGCCAGGCCGCGCCGCAGTACCAGCAGGACAACTTCGGCGCCCCGCCGGACCCGCTGGCGGACGGCACCATCGGTTACGGCTGGCACCACATGACGATCGTGGTCGATCCGGACGCGATCGGCTCGGGCATCACCAATGATCCCGGTATCGCGACGTTTTACGTGGACGACCTGCTGATCGGCACGATCGACAACAGCAACGGTGGCACGGTCGTGGACATGACCGGCGGCGTGGAGGTCTACTACACGGACCTGTTCTCCTCCGTCGCGACGCCCACCGAGCTGGCGTTCGGCTTGTTCGACAACTTCACCGTGACGGAAGTGCCCGAGCCCGCGAGCATCGCGCTGCTGGCCCTGGCCGGCCTGGCGCTGCTGCGCCGGCGGTGATCCGAACGGGAGAGGTGATTACCCTCACATCGCGAGGCCGCTCCGCTTCCGGCGGGCGGCCTCCGTTGTTGCGCCCCGGGTGCGTCCTCGCCGTTCACTACGCGTTGGACGGCGGCGGATAGGGTGGTTCGTCCGGGCGGGGCAAACGCTGTTCGACCGGCGGCAACGGCGGGCCGCCACGCTGCGGCCGATCCACGTAGTAGTACGCCGTCGAGCTGTAGTCGTTACGGAGCTTGTTGGCGTGGCCGTGCTCGATCGTGACGCGAATCGACTTGCGGAAACGAATCGGGTCTTCGACGTGGTAGCGATAGACCGATTGTTTTCCCTTCCACGGCCAGGCGTCGGTGCCGCTGTAGAGCAATACGCCGTGATAGGGCGCCTGGTACTCGGTTTTCGGGCAGTAGGCGCAGTTGAACCAGTCTTCGGTTCCCGTGCCGTGAAGCGAAGGCGGCCAGGGCTCGCCGTCGATGAAGATCATGTCGTCGCCCTCGCCGTACCAGTCGTTTTTTTGCCGACGGAACACGTCGATATCGAGGTGCGCGCCGCAATAGATTCCGTTGCCGGCGGCGTCGAGGATCACGTAGTTGTCTTCGCCGGTGGTGTTGAGACTGCGGGGATCGCCGCCGAGCCAGAGCTTGTCGAACCATTCCTTCGGGCGCGGGTCGAAGATGCGCCGGCCGTCGCCGACGAGGTGGTCGTATTCCTCGCCCCATCCCTCGGTGGGGTTTTCGCGGCGCCACTGGACGTGGAAGTACGCCAGCCCGTCCAGGGCGGCGGGCGTGTCGTAGGCCTCGTAGTCGATGTAGTAGAAAAGCGGAAACGCCCGCTCGCCGGGGTTTTCGACCTCGATCCGACACCCCGTGCGAAACGGCATCGGCCAGTAGCAGTTGAAGCCGCGTCCGTCGGCGGGGCTCATCTGGAGCACGGCGGTCACGAAGTTCTTGCGCCGGCTGTGACCGAGGCCGAAGAAGTCGCCGATCGGACACTCGACGCTGGGCTCGTCGCAGTCGTCCCAGTAGAACCGCAACACCACGCGGCGCAGGTAATCATCTTCGCGACCGAAATCCATCGTCATCCAGATGTGTCGGATGCAGCCGGGGCCGGAAATACGGGCGATGGTCCTGGTCTGGTGGGGTCCGATGTCGTCGCAATCATGGTTGCCGCCGGTGCGGTCGTAACTGCTGATGCGTTTGCTGTGGTAGTCGCGCAGCCGGGGCAGGCCGGCCAGTCCGCTGCTGGGGAACATGGTTCAACCCTCCACGCGTGTCGATGAAAACCCGGATGGCGACCGACCGCCGCCGGTCGAGCGCCCTATTCCTTGAGCCCGCTGAGCACGACGCCCCGCACGAAAAATCGCTGCATCGCCAGGAACACGATCAGGACGGGCACCAGCGTGATGACGGCGGCAGCCATCTGGAGCGACCACTGGGCATTGCCGTAGGAGTCCTTGAAGATGCTCAGGCCGACCTCGAGCGTGCGCATGGTCGTCGAGGTCGTGGCGAGCATCGGCCAGTAGAAATCGGTCCAGGTCCAGATGAACGCGAAGACGCCGACGGTCGCTAACGCGGGCCGAGCCGCGGGCAGGATCACGTGCCACAGCAGCCCGAGGTCGCCACAGCCGTCGATCCGGGCGGCGTCGTCGAGGCTGCGGGGGATCGTGACGAAGAACTGCCGCAGCAGAAACGTGCCGAACGCGGTGCTGAGGTAGGGATAGGGGATGATCAGCCCCCAATAAGTATCGAGCCAACCCAGCCTCTGCACGAGGACGAACAACGGCACGATCAGCACCTGGGCGGGGATCATCATCGTCAGCAGGAACACGAAGAACAGCGCGTCGCGGCCGCGCCAGGACAAGCGTGAGAACGCGAACGCCGCCAGCGAGCACAAAGCGAGCTGGAAGGCGACCACACCGCCGGTGACGAGGAAGCTGTTG
>JALSRY010000294.1 GCA_026984555.1 Phycisphaerae bacterium | reverse complement strand
GACCCGCCCCGACCGCCCCTACAATCCGCTGCGGATCGAGCCGCGTTGTTTCAACACGGGAGCCTCGCCTTGGCAACCGAGCAAACACCAGGTACCGAAAAGCTCACCATCCGGCCGCTGCGGGCAGCCGACTACGCGGAACTCTGCGATGTGTGGCGTGCCGCGGGCCTGTCCGTCCGCCCGCACGGCCGCGACGCCGAACCCGAGTTTCGCAAGCAGCTCGCGCGATTCGCCTCGTGCTACCTCGCCGCCGAAATCGACGGCCGGATCGTCGGCGTCGTGCTCGGCACACACGACGTGCGCAAGGGGTGGATCAATCGCCTCGCGGTCCGGCCGCAATACCGCCAGCGCGGCATCGCCCGGCGGTTGGTCGAGGCCTGCGAGCAGGCCCTGGTCGCCGAGGGAATCGAAATCATCGCCGCCCTCGTCGAGGAGGGCAACGAACCATCCGCCCGGCTGTTCGCGTCGCAGGGCTACAAGACCGACGTCCCGGTGTACTACTTCCGCAAGCCGTTGCGAACCGATATCTGAAATGACTCGGCGGCGCAGCACCGCCGAAACACACCGTCTTTTCAGGCCGACGCGAGCACCGCGTCGGCGACGCTCTCGGAACACGCATCGGTAATGTGGTTCGGCACACTCTCGCCGTCGGTGACGTAGGACAGCCCCCAGCGCAACTTGTCGATCGCACTGAGGATCACGCCCAGGCCCACCGCCTCGTCGAGGTGGGTCAGGACCACCTTGGAAACACCGAGCGGACCGAAGCGCTGGGCCATGCGCTCCTGCACGCGCGGGGCCATCGAAACGGGCAGCACCAGGTGCGTCTCGTCCGGGCGGGCGGCTCGCACGAGCGCCGCCAGGCGGGCGAAATGCCCGCGCTGGGTCGTGCACACACCGTGCGTGTCGATCAGCACGATGTCGGTCGGGGGCATCGAGCGCAACACTTCCTTGACGCCGCCAACGGTCTGCGCGGTCAACATGGGCACGCCGATGATGTCGGCGTAGCGGCGCATCTGGTCGTTGGCGCCGATGCGCTGCATGTCCAACGACAGGATCACGACGCGCTTGCGCATGCGCAGCTTGAAATGGGCCGCGAGCTTGGCGAGCGTGGTCGTCTTGCCGGCCCCCGCCGGCCCGACCAGCGCCACCCGCCGCGCACGCCCCGGCTCCAACGCGACACCACCCGCCTGCGGCACCATCCGCCGAATCACATCCCGCAGCAAGCCCCGCAGCGTCTCCTCGTCCGGCCCACGCAAGTCGCCGCCCAGCGCCGCCGCCTGCTGCGCCAGCCGCCTGGCGATCTCCTCCGCCACCTCGTGCCGCACGAGTTGTTCGTAGAACGGATCGATCCCTCCCGGCGCGGCGTCACGCTTGGCGACAACCACCGCACGCGATACCGCCGCGGCCGCCGAACCGGTTGCGACCCGGCCCGTCGCCTGTCGGCGCGCGCGGCGCTGCGTCCGCACCCGCGGCCCGCGCACGCCCGGCGCGTCCGGCGCCGCCGCCGTGATCTCCACCCCGCGGCGCCCCACCAGGTTGCCGATCGCCCCGGCGGGACAACTACGCGTGCCCAGAATGACGGCGTCTTCGCCCAGCTCGCGCTTGACCTGCGCGAGCGCTTCAGGCATGGACGAGGCTCGAAACGTTCGCACTTTCTCCATCGAGACTTACCACTCCGTGAGCTTGAACCTCGATCCCCCTGACAATCTCGTTGAGCGCCAGCACCGCCGTCTGCGGCAACGCCGGCTCGATCAGGCGGCGAACCCACGACCGCACCTGCGGCGAACACAGCACGACCACGCTGGCGCCGCCCGCCGCCGCGGATGCCTGCTCGACCTCGTGCCGGGTCCGCATCGCCAACTGCGATTGCCGGTCCGGCGGAATGGCGAGCACCGAGCCGTGTTCGAGCCGCTGTATGTTCGCCTGTATGTAATCTTCGGTCGCCGGGTCGAGCGTGACGCAGTGAATCACACCCTCATCGTCCTTGTATTGCGCACAAATGGTGCGCGCCAGCGCATTTCTGGCATATTCGGTCAGAATCTCAGGATCCTTGGTTCGCGGCGCCCAGTCGCCCAGCGTCTCGAGAATCACCTCCAGGTCGCGGATCGGCACCCGCTCCCGCAGCAGGCTCTGCAACACGTGCTGCACCTCGCCCGGCTTGAGCAGGTTCGGTATCACTTCCTCGACCAGAGCCGCGTTGCGACGCTTGAGATTGTCCAGCAGCTTGTTCGTTTCCGCCCGCGTCAGCAGTTCCGCCGCGTGCTGGCGAATGATTTCCGTCAGGTGGGTCGCGAGCACCCCGGTCGGCTCGACCACCGTGTAGTTGAGTCGCTCGGCGCGGTCGCGCTCCTGCGGGGGAATCCACCAGGCCGTCAGCCCGAACGCCGGCTCGACCGTCTGCACGCCACCCAACGGCTCCGACGCCAGCCCCGAATCGATCGCGAGCACCTGGTCGGGCTCGATCCCACCACGAGCGATTTCCTGCCCGCGCAACAAGATGGCATACTGGTTCGGCGCCAACGCGACGTTGTCGCGCACGCGGATCGGCGGCACCACCAGCCCCAGGTCCACCGCGATCTGCTTGCGCAGCGAAGCGATCCGGTCCAGCAAATCGCCCCCGCGGGCCCGATCCACGATCCGCACCAGCCCCAGCCCGATCTGGAGCTCCAGCGCGTCCACGTCCAGTTGCGACTCGATCCGCTCCGGCTTGGCCCGCTCCTTGGCCCGCTTGTCCGCAACCTTGCGCGCCGCCTGACGATGCTGCGTGCGGCGGATGAACACCGCCACCAACCCGCAGCCCGCCGCCAGCGTCAACAGCGGAAACGTCGGCAGCGGCGTCAACGTCAGCACCAGCAGAAACCCCGCCGCCATCACCAGCGCCACCGGCTTGGCCAGAAGCTGGCTGATGACCTCCTCGCCCATGTTCGTCTTGCCGGTACTCCGCGTGACCAGCATGCCCGCCCCCACCGACAACACGAACGCCGGAATCTGGCTCGACAACCCGTCGCCGATCGTCAGCTTCGTGTAGACATCGAGCGAGTCCATCAGCCCCATGCCGCCTTCCACCATCCCGACATAGATGCCACCCAGCACGTTGACGAACGTAATCACGATCCCCGCGATCGCGTCGCCCCGCACAAACTTGCTCGCTCCGTCCATCGCTCCGTAAAAGTCGGCCTCGGCGGCAATCTCCGCCCGCCGGCGGCGCGCCTCCG
>JALSRY010000293.1 GCA_026984555.1 Phycisphaerae bacterium | reverse complement strand
CGATCGGCCGACTCCTTGACGCGGTCGGTTCGACGTGATTGCATGGGAGGTTGCGGCGGCGGGGCGGAGACGAGCAGGTGGTCGGCCGGCCGCGCAGGGGGGCATGCCCCCGGCACCCCGCGCCGACGGGCGCTTGGGGCGGAGAACCCGCAGAGGGCCAAGGACAGCGGCGATGACGACAATGACGGTTGCACCCGAGGCGATCCAGCCGCGCATCAGTGCGTGGGAGCGCTTGCGCGAGCTCGCCGGTCGCTGGCAGACGATTCGCTACCTCACGACCAGCGCGCTCAAGGCTGGTCACCGCGACAAGGTACTCGGGCATCTCTGGAACATCCTCGATCCGATGATGTTCATGCTCGTGTACTACTTCGTGTTCGGAGTGCTTTTCGGGTTGGCCGGCGGCGGGCGGTCCACAACGTTCATGCTCTACATCCTGCTGGGCGTGCTCACGTTCAATTTCTTCAGCGCCACGTCGAACCAGGCGACGGTCTGCATTCGGGGCAACCGCGGGCTGATTCACGAAATCAATTTCCCCAAGGGCGTTTTTCCCATCTCGGTCACGCTGGCAAGGTTCTACGATTTCGTCTGGGGGCTGGTCGTCTTTTTCGTGTTCATGGTCGTCGGCGGCATCTGGCCGACGGCGCAGTACGCCTGGCTGCCGCTGCTGCTGCTGTTGTTGCTGATGTTGACGATGGGGACGGCGTTCCTGGTCGCGTACCTCGGCGCGTTTTTCGCCGACATGGCCAACATCGTCAACGTCATCATGCGGTTGCTGTTCTACATCTCTCCGGTGTTCTATTTCATCCGCGATATCACCGTAAACGAACGGCACAACGGCGTGATGAAGGCCGTCCATTACCGGGCGATGTTCCACAACGAGCTCGGGCGGTTCATCTACATGCTCAATCCGTTCTCGTGCCTGCTCGAGTGCTTCCGCGATTCGATGCTCTGGGGACGCAAACCCGACCCGATCCTGCTCGGTTATTCGGCGGTGGCCTCGGTGCTGATCTGTATCGCCGGTTTCCTGCTGTTCATTCGAGGCGAGGGCAAATTTGCCAAGTATATCTGAACAATCCGTGGAGACCCTGCCGGCGGCGGCCCCCGCCGTCCGCTTCGATCCCGCCGCCCCACCCGTGATCGTCGCCCGCGACGTGTGGGTGGGTTTCCTGATCCGTTACCACCGGGCGGAGGTCACGCTGCGCGAGACGTTCGTGCGCATGCTCGACCGCTTCCGGCGCAACGGCGATGGGGACGGTCGCTGGAGTCAGCGGTTCTGGGCGTTGCGCGGGATAAGCCTGGAGGTGCGTCCGGGGGAGGTCGTGGGAATCGTGGGGCGCAACGGCTCGGGAAAATCCACGCTCCTGCGGACGCTGGCGGGCATTCTGACCGCCGACCGCGGGCACGTGGCGGTCCGGGGCAAGGTTGGTTGCCTGATGAGCTTCGGGGTGGGGTTCAAGCCCAACCTCAGCGGCCGCGAAAACGTCTTCATCAACGGGTCGATCCTGGGGCTCAGTCGGCGGGAGGTCGCCGAGCGACTCGACAAGATCATCGACTTCGCCGGGCTGCGCGAGTTCATCGATGCGCCGGTGCGGACCTACTCGGCGGGCATGAAGGGGCGGTTGGGGTTCTCGATCGCGGTGCATATCGACCCCGATATCCTGTTGCTCGACGAGGTGCTCACGGTGGGGGACGCGGCGTTTCGCGCCAAGGCGGGTTCGATTCTCGATCGCTTCAAGGACGCGGGCAAGACGGTCGTGATCGCCAGCCACAGCATGCAGTTGATCCGCGAGAGCTGCACGCGGGCGGTTTGGCTCGATCGCGGCGAACTCCGCATGAACGCCGAGCCGGACGCCGTCTGTGACGCCTACGAACAGGAGTGCGGCAAGTAGATGGTCGCCGACGCCGGCCAACCCGTCCCCGCGCCGTCCGCTGATGCGCCGTTGGTCACGCTGGCGGCGGTAACGTGGGACTTCGCCCTGGTCGGGCGAACGCGCATGCTGGCCGAGGCGTGGTTGCGTCGCCGACAGCCGCACGTGTTTACCCAGGTGCCGTCGATGCGCACGGCGGTCGAGCGGCTCGTGGCGCCGTGGCGTGGCAAGCCCGCGGTCCCGGTCGTGCGGCCGTGGCCGGCGTACCCGGCCCGCTGGTGGCCCTTTGTCAGCGAGGCCCGCTACCAGCGGCTCGTTCGCCGACGAGCGGCCGGGTTACGCCGCCAACTCGAAAAACACACCGATCCGCGTGCCGCGACGGCGATCGTCGTCTCGCCCGTCTGGACGCCCTGGCTGGAGTTTCTGCCGTTTGGGCGCATCGTATACGACTGCATCGACGACGCGGCGGTGCATGTGCCGCGGCCGGAACTCGCGCCCGTGGTGCGCAAGTGGGAACGCGAGTTGATGGATCGGCTTTCGGGCGCCGTCGTGACTGCGGTCACACTCTCCGGACCGATCCGCGACCGGCGGCCCGACCTGCCCATCGCGACGATCCGCAACGGTGTGGACGTCGAGCGTTTCCGCGATCTCGCGCGGCGCCTGCCGCGGCCCGCCGACTTGCCCGACGGCCGGCGACCGATCGTCGGATTCGTCGGGGCGCTCTACGACTGGATCGACTGGGAGCTGATCCGCGAGACGGCCCGGCGGATGCCCCAGTGCGATTTCGTCCTCGTCGGGCCGCACCACGGACGCGGGCGCATCGAGACGCTGGCCGGCCTGCCCAACGTATTTCTGCCGGGCCGCAAGCCGTACGACCGCGTGCCGGCGTATGTGCAGGCTTTCGACGTGTGCTGGGTGCCGTTCGATCGCAGCGAGGTCAGTCGATCGGCCAACCCCGTGAAGATTTACGAGTACCTGGCGCTGGGCAAGCCGGTCGTGACGACGCCCGTGGCCGACACCGATACGTTCGGCGAGCTCGCGCGCGTCGGGCGCGACGCCGACGAAATCGCCGAACACCTGCGGGCGGCGCTCGACGATGGGGACGAACCGGCCGTGGCGGCCCGGGTGGCGTTTGCACGCGAAAACTCGTGGGACGCGCGGGCGGCCCAATACGTCGATTTCGTGCGGGGTTTGTCACACTAGCCGCAAGACCAGCGGATCCCGGCACGCTCTCGGCCAGGCCCAGCGCCCCGGAAGCGGGCGAGACGGACGGACGCCCGGGTTCGTAAACGGACCAGCCCGCCGAGGATGCGGGATCAGGCGGAGTCGCATGGCGGATCGCAAACACATCCT
>JALSRY010000292.1 GCA_026984555.1 Phycisphaerae bacterium | reverse complement strand
CTCGCCCAGGGCGGCAAGCCGCCGGCGACGTTCGAGCTCGCGGTCTTTGGACTCCACCTCTCGCCGCAGCCGCGCCACCTCGCGTTGAAGCGCCTCGTGGGTCTGCTGCAAGCGCTGCGTGACTTCCATGTAGTCGCGCAGCACGCTGCCCAGCTCCTCCGTGCCAAGCACCGGAACAGATTCCGCCTGGCGTGTCGAAATCACGAAAGCCTCCCGTAGCCCCACCCGTCCACACGGACGCGAACGGCAACGTCCCATCCGTCCGGCCGACCATCCTCACCCGGGCCTCCCCGCCTCCTCGATGCCAGCCGCTCCGGCCGGCCATCGACCGCTGCCGAACCGGAACCGCACCCGCTCAGCCGCTCAGGTCCGCGCGGCTGCCGCCCGCCACGGAAGCGCCCTGCCGCGCATAGGCCGCGTTGGCGGTCTGACCGCCGGAAACCTGGTTGAGCGAACGCGCGACGGCCTGCTTGCGTGCCGAAAGCAAGGCCTGGTCTTCCTGGTCGGCCTTGAGGATCACCTGGAGCTTGTCGTTGATCTCCTCCAGCAACGAGGAAGCCTGCCGCCGCAGGTCTTCCGGCAAGGTCCGATAGATCGCCCGCCAGTTCCGCCGATAGGGCGAAAGCTGTTCGTTGACCTTCGCGAGCGCGGTGACGAGCGTTTGCCGATCGCGCAGGATGTTGAGCAGTTGCTCGGGGCGATCGCCCGAGATCAGGTCGCGCTGGCGATCGCTCAGATCCTGCAACCGGCGATAAAGGTCACGCTGCTGCGTGAGCAGATCGAGCAGCTTCTCAGGAGCAAGCTCGTTCGTTCCGTCGATCATTCGAAGACTCCTCTCACAACGACCATCCGTGATTCTGTGGCGCCGGTTCGCAACCGGCGTTCCGTGTCCTGTATGGCATCGCGGCAACTCCGCGGCGGCAGCGGACCTTACGGCGCCTGCGCCAGCACGTTGCGAAACAGCTCCGACGAGCGAATCGCCGCGAGGTACCGACCCCACTCGACCCGTCCCATTCCGTCGCCCTGATCGGCGAACATCCGATCCGGGATGCTGCCGAGCAGCCAGCGTGCTCGCTCGACGGCCCGGGCGGCCTCGGTGATCTTGCCCTGGCGAAGGTAGATGTTGGCGATCTGGACTTGCGCGATCAGCGCCGCCGGTTCTCCCTGGTACCGCGCCGCCGCCTGGCGATACACCGCCAGCGCTTCGGCCAGCGTGTCGGGCTCGTTGAGCTCGAACAGGCAGTCGCCGCGATAGAACAGCGCCAGCCGCCGATACGTGGCCTGCATCCGGTCCAAGTGTTTGCGTCCCTCGAGCGCGGCGAAGAACTCGCCGAAGAGTTCCGCGGCGCGACGAAACCGCTGGCGGCTCACCCGCTCGCGCGCCGCCGCGGGCCCCAGACTCGCGTCTTGGGCAAGGGCGTAGGCACTCGCCCGGTATGCGTCGGCCAGCATGAACCGGATTCGGTATTGCTCGGGGTCGTGCGGGTAGAAGACGAGGAAATCTTCCATGCGGCCGATCGCCTCGGCATAGGCCCGCCGCTGGTAAAGCAGGTCGCACAGCCGGGCCAGCGCGTCGCGGTAGACCTCGGCCCCCGGCGTGACGAAGGGATCCTCGAGCAAGTCGCGGAGCATCTGTTCGGCTTCGTCGTAGCGATCCTGCCCCAACGCGATCAGCGAATCGACGATCGACAGACGCGCCTGCTGGGCTTCGCTCAAACGGGGGTAGTCGCGGGCCAGCCGGCGGTATTGCTTGATCGCCTCCTCGAACTGTCCGTCGGCGGCGTAGGACTGCCCCAGCCGCAACAACGCCTGCGGCATACGCGGATCGGCCGACCGACCCTCCACGAACTTGCGCAGCATTCGGCGAGCGGCTTTGATCTCGCCGGCCTGGTCGTATTGGGTCGCGCTGGACCAGGTCAGTGTGGCCAGCCGGGGCTCGTCCAGGACCGCCAGCCGGGTGGCCTGCTCGTAAGCCTGCGCCGCGGCGGCGTGCCAGCGGCGCGCCTCGTCGGGCTTTGTCGTCAACTCCGCCGCTCGTTCGTTCTCGTGTCCGAAACGCTCGAGCAAATCCAGCCGCTTGGCTTTGGCGGTTTGCGGCGTCAGGTCGAGCTCGAGCCCGAGATACCCCAGTGCGTCGGCGACGCGCCCCGACGCCGCGCATCCCAGTGCCAGGGCGTCGATGACGCGCTGGAGCCGGGGGCGGGCGATGGCGAGTGTCGGAGGGTCGGATTCGAGCCGAGCCAGCGTTTCCTGAACGACCTCGCGGGCGGTCTTGTGGCGCTGGAGCATCGCCAAAGCCTCGACGCGGCCGCGGGTGGCCGCGACCAGCAACTCGCCGTGGGATTGGAGCTGGAGCGCGCGGGCGAAGTAGCCCAGGGCGGATTGCGGGCGGGCCTCGGCCAGCTCGATCTGCCCCCGCAGGCATTGGCTCATCGCCGGCAGGAACCCGGCCTCGTCGAGCCCCCCGTCGCCGCGCTGGTGTGTCGCGAGCCACTGTTCGACCCGATCCACCAGCGGACCGGCCAGCTCGGGCCGACCCTCTTCGAGGTGAACCCACGCCTGGAGATAGTCGTAGTACCCTTTCAGATCGGAGCGTTGAAACCGTTTGCCGTGTCGGGCAAGGATGGCCTGCGCCCGTTTGAAGTCGCCATGATCGATCGCGTCTCGGATCGCCTGCTGGATCGCCCACCACAAGTACCCCGGAGCGATACCCGGCTCGTCGAGCAACTCCTGGATGTAGGTTCGGCGTTTGCCGGCGGCGTGGGAATCCCCTTCCAGCAGGCGGACGAGCCCCTGGAGCGCCGCCCGCCGAGCGTCGGCGCCGGGGTGCTGGTCGAGCACCACGCGATACGACGCGATCGCTTCTTTCCGCTCACCGAGCCATTCGTGCGCCAGCGCACACCGCAACGCCGCCCGGGCATCCCGCTTGTGGCCGCAGGCCAGCGCCGCGTCGCTGTGTTCGAGAAGCAGGCGCAGGTTGGCCGCGTTGGGCAGCTCGCGCAACCGTTCTTCGCGGAAGATGATCTCGGCCAGCGTGTCGTGGAGCACGCCTTGCTGGTCCGTCGGCAGCGGCGGGTCTTGTTCGAGGAGGTTCGCGACCGCGTCGGCGGCGTCGTAATACTTTTCGTGCTCCATGAGCGTGAGCACGTCCGCCATCAGGGCGTCGAACGGCACCTGTTCGCGTCGGGGCTTGATGCGGTACAGCGCGACACCCACCGACAG
>JALSRY010000291.1 GCA_026984555.1 Phycisphaerae bacterium | reverse complement strand
GGTTCAGAACGAGCTGCGGGCGTTTGGGCGTTGGCGGGCATCCCACGGGAGCCCGTATGGGTGGCGGGTCTACGCAAAGTCGCAGGAACTCTTCGTCCGTTACTGCTGCTGGTCGGCGATTCGGTCGATGTTATTGGAAAGGGTCCGAATCAGTACAGACGGCCGGGACGGAGAGGCGCAGTCATGGACGAAGCAAAGCGGTGCCTGAGTTTTGTCAAAGGCGCTCACCGTTTTGTGTTCTGGTATCGGCCGGGCCAGGAATCGGAGCTGCTCGCTTCGTTCCTGGAATACGCGGAGAGGCCGGATGTCGATTTCGACTGGTTCGACGCCGCCGTGCTGAGTTACCAGATGGGAAAGGGGTCACACGCACCGGAGGCAGCCGCGCGGGACGCATCGCGGGGCGGTTATGAGAACAGGTAGGGTAGAACCTTGCATCAGTTTCAGGATCCTCGATACGAAGGTTGTGACCGTGTGATGAACCCTCAGGAATCCCTCATCGACCAGTTCATTCACTACCTGCGTGCCGAGCGGCATTTCTCGGCGCACACGGCCCGCTGTTATGCCGCCGACCTCGAGCAGTTTTGCGCATACCTGGCCAATCCCGACGCCGCCGCCGGGGGACAACTTCCCGGGACCAACGGTCAGGGTGTCAACGGTCAGCCCCGCGCCGGGCGGCCGGTGGTCATGCCGCCGGCGTTGTCCACCGAAACGCTCAATCGCAATCTGCTCGCCGTGGATCTCGACCGCGCTCGGCTGTTCATGTCGTACCTGCGCGACCGCAACTACTGCAAGAGCACCATCGCCCGCAAACTGGCGACGCTGCGCAGCTTTTACAAGTTTCTCGTACGCCGCGGGTACGTCAGCGGCAATCCCGTGGCGACGATCCGCACGCCCAAGCAGGAAAAGCGCTTGCCCAAGTTCCTCGATGTCGAGCAGATCGAGAAACTGTTTTCCAACTGCGACACGACCACGCTGCTCGGCGCCCGCGATCGTGCCATCCTGGAAATGCTCTACTCCACCGGCATTCGGGTCAGCGAGCTGGTGGCGCTCGATATCGCCGACATCGACCTGGGCAGCAGCGTCATCCACGTACGCGGCAAGGGCAAGAAGGAACGCGTCATCCCGATCGGCCCCGGTGCCGTCAAGGCCGTGATCCACTATCTCGACCTGCGGCGCAACAGCAGCCAGCAGGCTCGCCAGGACCCCAACGCCTTGTTCATCAACAAGCACGGACAGCGGCTCAGCACCCGCAGCGTCCGCCGAAAACTCGACAAATACCTGCTGGCGGCGGGGCTGGACTTGTCGGTCAGTCCGCATACGCTGCGGCACAGCTTCGCGACGCACATGCTCCAGCGGGGAGCGGATTTGCGCAGCGTGCAGGAGATGCTGGGCCACCAGAGCCTCAGCACGACCCAGATTTACACGCACCTCACCGACGAAAACCTCAAGACGCAATACGACAAGGCTCATCCGCGCGCCTGACCCGCGGCCGGGCTCCGCGGGGCGGCTAGGCCGTCGCGAAGATCTTGTCCGCTCCACGCCGGGTCTTTCGGCCCGGCGCTGGTCGTGCGCGATCGGGATCGCGTGCCGCGAGCCTGCCGGCTGATGAAACATATCTATCACGACAAGGCGTTGCGCGGCCGTTGTTGGCGGACGCGAGCGTGTGCAGCGGGCGGCGGAAGGGTTTACACTAAATGGTTTCCAGGGTGCGCGGTTGGGGCCGGCATGGGTGTGCGCGTGCGCCGACCGGTGGTGGGGCGGGTGCGCCCCGCGGCAGGTTCAACAGAAGGATCGTCGATGGCCCGGAGTCACACACACGTCTACTATGTGGCCAGTACCCATTGGGACCGCGAGTGGTACGAACCGTTCCAGCATTTTCGTTATCACCTGGTCGAGGTGCTCGACGAGGTGCTCGATACGATGGCGCGCGACGAGCGGTTCGCCTGCTTCCAGGTCGATGGACAATCGATTCCGCTCGAAGACTACCTGGAGATTCGGCCGGAGCGCGAGGAGCAGGTCCGCCGATTCGCCCAGGCCGGGCGGCTGCGGATCGGCCCGTGGTACACGATGCCCGACGAGCACATCGTCGCCGGTGAATCGCTGGTCCGCAACCTGGAAGAGGGTATCCGCGTGGCCGGCGAGCTGGGCAACGTCTCACGCGTCGGCTTCGTCTGTGACATTTTCGGCCACGCCTCGCAGCTTCCGCAAATCCTCCGCGGTTTTGGCATCGAGAGTGCGTTTTTGTTCCGGGGCGTCAACGAGGACACCGAACGCGGGTTGTTTCTCTGGCAAGCCCCCGACGGCAGCGAAGTGGTTACGGTCCGGTTTGGACCCAAGGAAGGCTACTTCGATTACGGCAGCTATGTCCGCCGGGCGTTCGACCCCGACGCCACCTTCGACCTGGAAGAGGCGGCGCGGCGGGCAGCGGAATACGTCGATATCCAGCGGGCCCGCACCGGGCTGGACGAGGTGCTGTTTTTCGACGGTGGCGACCACATGCCCATCGCGCCGCAGACGCCGGACCTGCTCGAAAAACTGCGCGCATTGCGGGCGGATGTCACCGTCACGCACGCGGGGCTGGACGAGTTCGCCGCCGCCGTCGTCGAACGGGCCGCTTCGATTCCCCGGCTCGTGCGGGGTGAGCTGCGCCGGCCCGGCCGGCGGATGGGCGAAGGTTCGTGGCTGATCCCGGGGGTGCTCAGCAGCCGCATTCGTCTCAAGCAGGCCAACCGCTTGTGCGAGACGGACCTGTGTCGCTGGGTCGAGCCCTTCGCGACGCTGGCCGAGCTGCGGATCGGCCGGCCCTATCCTCATGCCTACGTTCGCCGTTCCTGGCGCTATTTGCTCCAGAATCACGCGCACGATTCGATTTGTGGATGCAGTCCCGACCAGGTCCACAAGGACATGGAGTACCGTTTCGATCAGAGTCGGCTCATCAACACCAAGCTCATCGAGCAGACGCTCGCCGCGCTGGCGGCGCGCGTCCGGCTGCCGGACCTCGAGGGCGAGCAGTTCGCGGTGGTGGTGTTCAACGCGGCGCAGGCGCCGCTCGATGGTCCGGTGGATATCGACCTGTGGTTCGACGACAAGACACAGGCCCGCTACCAGGAGTTCTTCGGCTATGAGTCGAAGATCGGGTTTCGGCTCTACACGCCCGACGGGCGCGAGGTCCCATACGACTACGCGAGCTACCAGCCGCAGCGACAGCGGGTGTTTCGGCGATGGGGCAAGACGCCCCAGGGGCGGTCGTGCGTGGTCGTGCGCGTGACGGTTCCGCTGCGGATCGCGGCGATGGGATACACGACGCTGATTTGCAAGCCGTTGGCCGAGCCGACGCGTCATCCCGCCGGCCGGCTCGTTGTGGACGATCGCACGCTGGAAAACCGCTGCCTGCGCGTGCGTGTTGAGCCCGACGGCTCGCTGACCCTGCTCGACAAACGCAGCGGGCAGACCTACAGCCGCCTGCTGGTCTTCGAGGATCGGGCCGACATCGGCGATGGCTGGTACCACGGTGTCGCCGTCAACGACCAGGTTTTCACGTCTGCGGCGAGTGCGGCGGATGTGGCGGTGGTCGCCGACGGCGCCCAAAGCGCCACGCTGCGGATCACGACGCGCATGCGCGTGCCCGCGTGTTTCGAGTTTGACCGCCAGATGCGGCGCAGCGCGCGAACGGTCGAACAATGTATCGACAGTTACGTGACGCTGCGGGCCGGGGCCGATCACCTGGAGATTCGCACGGTGATCGACAACCGGGCCCGCGACCACCGCCTCCGCGTGTTGTTCGATTCGGGGGCGCAGACCGACACGTACATCGCGGACTCGGCGTTCGATGTAGTTCGCCGGCGGATCGCGCTGCCGGCCGACAACCACACCTACCGCGAGCTGGCCGTCGAGACGACGCCGCAAGCGGGTTGGACCGCTGTCCACGACGACCAACGGGGGCTGGCGGTGGTGGCGCCGAGCCTTCCGGAGACAGCCGTCCGTGATGTGCCGGCACGGCCGATCGCGCTGACGCTGCTGCGCGGTTTTCGCAAGACCGTGTTCACCGATGGCGAGGAAGGCGGGCAGAGTCTCGGGCGTCACGAGTTCCACTATCGGCTCGTGCCGTTGCGGGGTGAACCGTCACCGGCCGGTCTGAGCGTGCTCGCGCAACAGACGGCGGCCGGGATTCGAACGGTGCAGGTGCTGCCGGGCGAACAGGCCGGCGAGGGCGAGCGGTCGCTGGCGCCGGCCGGGGGCCTGGTCGAGCTCGATCCGGGTCAGGCGATTGTGACGGCGGTGCGCCGCCACCCTCGGACCGGCGCGATCGAGCTGCGGTTGTACAACCCGGGCGACGAGACGATCGACGAGGTGGTGACGCTGGGGGTGCGGATCACCTCGGCTTCGATGGTGGACCTGGAGGGAAACGAGATCGAGGCGATCGACGTGGAAGACGGCCGGCGGGTGCCGCTGTCGCTGGCGCCGCGACGGATCGTGACGTTGCACGTTCGGGCAGGAGTACCGCCGGCCGGGTAGAAAGGGCTTGGAAAGCGATGAAACGTTCGAGGATCAACGCGGCGATCGAGGCGTTGCGGGAGATGGCTCGGCAAGTGGGCTTCGCGCTCCCGCCGTTCGCGGAGTGGACTCCGGCCGACTGGGCGGAGCGTGGCCACGAATACGACGAGATGCGCGAGGCGGGGTTGGGCTGGGACGTGACGGATTTCGGCAAGGGCGATTTCGACCGTTTCGGGTTGACGCTGATCACCATCCGCAACGGGCGTTGCGACGATCCCGCGAGCAAGCCTTATTGCGAAAAGCTCATGCTCGCGCTGGAGAACCAGCTCACGCCGATGCATTTTCATTGGAAGAAGACCGAGGACATCATCAATCGCGGCGGGGGGCGCCTGGTTTGCGAGGTGCACAACGCGAGCGAGGGCGACGGGCTGGCGGATACGCCGGTGGTGCTGAGCCTCGATGGCCGGCGGGTGGAAGTGGCGGCCGGCACGCGGCTGACGTTGGGGGCGGGGGAGTCGATCACGCTGACGCCGCGGGTGTACCACGCGTTCTGGGCCGAGCCGGGCGGGGGGCCGGTGTTGTTGGGCGAGGTGAGCGCGGTGAACGACGATGCGCACGACAACCGGTTTCTCGAGGAACTGCCGCGTTTCCCGGGGATCGAAGAGGACGAGCCGGCGCGTTGGCTCCTTTGCCATGAGGTTCCGCCGGCGCCGTGAGCGGAGCGTGTGGGGACGATCGGCGGGGTGTGCGGCTAGGCGCCCATCGAGCGGATGCGGCTGGGTTGGTCGCGTATGGTGGTGACGCGCAAGCCGAAATGTTCCCCGACCTTGACGGCCTCGCCTTCGCCGATCGGCTGGTTGTTGATGAGCAGTTGTAGGGGGTCATCGACGGGTTTTTCGAACTCGATGATCATTCCCAGCGAGAACTTGCGCACCGTGGCGATATCCATCCGCCGGGAAGCCAGCTCCACGATTACCGGAACCTTCAGGCGCAGCAGCCGGGCCACCTCGGGTGAGCCGGCCACGATCGGCGGCGGGGGGGCGCTCGGCGCGGCGGGGGCGGGAGCCGGCGGTGCCGGTTCGGGATCCGATCCGTCGCCGGCTTGTGCCAGCAGGGCCTCGATCTCGTCCTGGTCGATAATCATGCCGTCGCGTTGTACTCCTGCTGCAATCATCGGCAGTTTCGGTTGCGGAACTGAGCGCCGGGCGTGACGACGCGGGATGGTTCCGGGCGGGTGGCGCGTGTTCATTCCGGCGCGATGCCGGCCGGTTGCCAGCGGCGAACCCAGAGCTCGAGCATCAGCAGCGTCCACAGCGGATGCGCACGATCTGCGCGGCCCGCGAGGTGGGTGTCGAGCAGGTGGTCGAGCCACGCGGGCCGGAAGATGCGGGCGCACAGCCCCGCCGGGTCGCGCAGATGCTCGGTCAGCACGTCACGCAGCTCGTCGCGGAACCATCGGCCCACCGGTACGCCAAAGCCCATTTTGGGCCGAGCGAGGATCTCCGGCGGCAGGAGCCCGCGCGCCCAGTCCTTGAGGATGCGTTTCCCCCCGCGGTGTCCCATCCGCCACTCGACGGGCAGCGACAAGGCGAAAGCGATGACCTCCGGGTCGAGCAGCGGGCAGCGGCACTCGAGGCCGTGGGCCATCGACGCGATGTCCACTTTCGTAAGCAGGTCGTAGGGCAGGTAGCTCCGGAAGTCGGTGAGGTTCGCGCGTTCGGCCGCCGACTCGCCGGCGCGGTCATACAACTGCGCGAACCAGCGCGCCGGCTCGTCGAGGTCGAGTTGCGCGGCGAAGTCGGGGCGGTATGCTTCGGCCAGCTCGGCCGGCGGAAAGATGTTGACCCACGCGAGGTAACGCCGCGCGCCGCTGGCTTCCAGTGCCGCAGCGAACCGGTAGAGCCGGTGGCTGGTCGATTTCGACTCGCCGCGGGGGAGGCGCTTGACCAGCCGCGCCAGCCCCGTTCGCAGCGGGCCGGGCAGGCGGTCGAACCGGGCGGCGAGCCGGGCGGCGACGTAGCGATCGTAACCCAGGAACCCCTCGTCACCCGCGTCGCCCGTCAACGCCACCGTCACCTGCTGCCGCGCATAGCCCGCCACGTACCAGGTCGGAATCGCGGACGAATCGGCGAACGGTTCGTCGTAGTGCCACGCGAGACGATCGAGAATCTCGCGGGCCTGCGGCGTGACGCACTGTTCGTGATGCTCGGTGTGAAAATGCGCCGCCACCCGCCGGGCCCAGGCGGTCTCGTCATAGCGGGCCTCTGTAAACCCGATCGAGAACGTGCGCAGCGGAGATACGCCCAGCCGCCGCATCAATCCCACCACGATCGAGGAATCGACCCCACCCGAAAGGAACGCGCCGAGCGGTACGTCGGCGACCAGCCGGCGTTCGACCGCGGCGGTCAGCAACTCGCCCAGCCGGTCCCGGGCGTCGGCATACGAACCCGCAAACCGCGCCGGGCGCGGCAAGTCCGCGTATCGCCGCACGGGTTGGAGTCCTTCCCCGTCGACCGTGACGCACGAGCCGGGGGGGAGCTTGGCGAATCCGCGGTAGATGGAGTGTGGCGCGGGGACGTACTGGAAGACCAGGTAGCGGTGGAGCGATTGTGCGTCGATCGCCGGCCGCACGCCGGGCAACGCCAGGATCGCCTTGACTTCGCTCGCGAAGACCAGTCGGCCGTCGAGCGTGGCGTAGGTCAACGGTTTCTTGCCGAACCGGTCGCGGGCCAGCAGCAATCGGCCGCGGGAAGCGTCCCAGATCGCGATGGCGAACATCCCGGCCAGCCGCTCGAAGCACGCTTCGCCGTGGTCCTCGTAGAGGTGGGCGATGACCTCGCTATCGGTCCGCGTGCGGAAGACGTGGCCCCGGCGTTCGAGCGTCTCGCGCAGGGTGCGGAAGTTGTAGATTTCGCCGTTGAAGACGATCTGGACGGTGCCGTCTTCGTTGGCGATCGGCTGGTGGCCGCCGGCGACGTCGATGATCGAGAGCCGACGGAAGCCGAGCCCACAACGCCCCTGCGGATCGACGTAGAGGCCTTCGTCGTCCGGGCCGCGGTGTACGAGCCGGGAAGCCATCGCGCGCAACTCGTCGGCCGCGATGGGCGGCGCATGCGGGGTGAGTCGAACGATGCCGGCGATGCCGCACATGTGCGATTCTGGCTCCGTCGGGTCGCTGGCCGACCGGGGGGCGATGCCGCTCCATGCGGCGGCGCCACGCCACATACGGATCACGTGGCGGCCCAGCGGGCTTTTATATCGTGGGGGCGTGCCGGTTGCACCCCGGGGAAGGCCGGCGGAGGGGCCGTTTTGTCGCCGCGGGTTCGCCACGTTGCCTGCGCCGAGGCCGGGGCCCGCTTGACAGCCGCGCGCCGGGGTGTGTCAATGCGGCACATGGCCGGCGCAAGTGTGGACAACGTGACGCGGGAGTACCGCCCGGAGGCGTGCTACCTGGCGAACCTGGAGGCGCTCTACCGCCGCGATGTCGAGCTTGCCGCCCGGATCGACACGCTGGCGTTTGCGGCGCTTCCGGCGATCGAGGCGGCTCGCGACGGCGGCGCCACGGTGCGATGCGCAGCCGACGACGGCCGCGCGGTCTATGTCCACAGCCGCTACCGGCCGGTCGAGGAGGCGGCCCGGCTGGTCGGGCAGTTGCCGGAGGTCGATCATCCCACGTTTTTCGTCAGCGGGTCGGGGCTGGGCTACGTCGTGGTGGAGTTGGAGCGGCGCTATGACCAGCCGCTGGTGATCGTGGCCGAGGACGATCCGGCGATGCTCAAGGCGGCGCTGTGCCTGCACGATTTCACGTCCTTGCTCGACGATGGTCGTCTCGTGTTTCTCACGACGGACGATCCGCGTTCGTTGCACGAACGGCTCGATCCGCACAGCGCGGTGATCCTGCTGGGGTTGCAGTTCGTCGCGCTGCCGCACACGCGGCGGGTGCATGCCGCCTTCCACGAGCGTCTCCGCGCCCAGATGACGGAGTTCGTTCGCTACGCCCGCATGCAGATCATCACGTTGCTCAAGACCGCGCGGGTCACGTTCGAGAACGTCGCCTACAACCTGCCGGCGTACCTGGCGGGTCCGGGTGTCGAAGTGCTCGAGGGCCGCGCCGCCGGCCGGCCGGCCGTGATCGTCGCCGCCGGTCCGTCCCTGGCGCGCAACCTCGACCAGTTGGGTCAACTTCGCGAGCGCGCCGTCATCATCGCCGTCCAGACCGTGTTGCGGTTGTTGTGCCGGGTCGGCGTGCGCCCGCATTTCGTCACGAGCCTCGATTTCCACGAGGTTTCGACCGAGTTCTTCCGCGGGGTCGCGGGGCTGGAGGAATGCACACTCGTGGCCGAGCCCAAGGCCAACTGGCACGTGCTCGACATGTTCACCGGGCGCAAGCACGTGCTCGGCCACGACCACCACCAGGTATTGCTCGGCGACGACGCCCCTCCCCGCGGGCGGCTCAAGCCCGGCACCACCGTAGCCCACCTGGCCTTCTACCTCGCCCGCCATCTGGGTTGCGATCCGATCATCTTCGTGGGGCAGGATCTGGCATTCAGCGAGGGGTTGTTCTACATCCCGGGCAGCCCGATCGAATCGGTCTGGGCACCCGAGCTGGGGCGCTTCCAGACGGTCGAGATGAAGCAGTGGGAGCGGATCGTGCGCAACCGGCCGATCCTCCGCCGCCTGCCCGACATCCACGGCCGCCCCACGTATACCGATGAGCTGTTGACGACCTACCGCGAGCAGTTCGAGGCCGATTTCGCCGCGACGGCGCAGCGGGTCATCCAGGCGTCGGAAGGCGGGCTGCCGCTGGCGGGTACGACCGTCATGCCGCTGCGCGAGGCGGTCGCCCGCTACTGTACCGATCCGCTGCCGTCGGGGTTGCTGGCGCCCGCGGGGGGCACGGGCGATGCCGCGGCCCTGTGCCGGCGCGCCGCCGCCCAGCTCGAACGGCGCATCGACGAGGTCGAGCACCTCTGGCGGGTGGCGACGGAGACGAGCCGCCTGCTCGAGCGGTTGGAGCAGCTCGTCGAACGCCCGCGCGAGTTCAACAAACTGATCGTGCGGGTCGATGAGCTGCGGACGATCATCCACAAGTATCCCGGGATGTACCGGCTGGTGCTCGACGTGTCCGCCGCAGCCGACTTGCGCCGTTACAGCGCCGACCGTCGGCTCGGCGCGCCGGCCGGCGAAACGCCGCACACCGCGCGGCGGCGGCTCGCGCGCGACCGTGAGTTCGTCGCCGCATTCATCGAAGGGTGTGAGTTTCTCCGGCGGGTGCTGCCCGAGGCGCTGCGCCGGGTGCGTGAGCAGACGCCATGAAGATTGTCGCCGCCATGTTCGCCGATTTTCAGGAGACGTTCCTGGGCGGGCCGTCGCAACTGACGATGTCGCTGGGGGGGCGGGTCGTCTTGGCGCATGCGCTGGCGCGGTTGTCCCGGGTGGCGGGGCTCGATGGCCGGTGCCTGGTCGTGCGGCCGAGCGACCAGGATGCGGCGGCCGCCGCGCTGCGAGATGCCGGGCTGGCGGATCGTATCGACGTGTTGCCGCTCGATGACGGCCGGCGACCGCGGCGCGCGTTGTTTCGCAGTGCGCGGAAGTGGAGCCTGGGATCGTGGCGGGGGGCGTTGCTCGGCACCACGTGGTTCGACGAGTATGTCGAGCCGATGGTCGTGGCGCGCGTCCTCGATCAGCTCGGCTGCGACGCGCTGTTGTGTGTTGATGGCCACCAGGCCGCGCTGGACCCGGCCCTGTGTTCACGGATGGTCGCCTACCAGCGCGAAGCGGGGGACGCGGCTCCGTTCGTGTTCACGCAGGCGCCGCCCGGGCTGGCCGGCTTGCTGCTCGGACGCCAGACGACCCGCGATCTGGTCGAGCAGAACTGGCACGCCGGCTTGCTCGTCAGCTACCG
The DNA here is from genome assembly GCA_026984555.1 of Phycisphaerae bacterium. Lineage (GTDB taxonomy): Bacteria > Planctomycetota > Phycisphaerae > UBA1845 > Fen-1342 > JALSRY01. The sequence continues at coordinate 3,225 of JALSRY010000291.1, read as the reverse complement.
GCCGGAGGTGCCGCGGATGGACCCGATCACCAAGCCGGTGTGTTGCCGCATCGACCCGGTCGTGGCGCAATGCTCCGAGCGTTGGCTGGCGGACACGACGACCGGCCGCGCGCGGCTCGCCGCCGCGTTTGCGCGATTTGGCGAGGATTGCAGCGCCGCCGACTTGTGCGGCCAAGCGCGGGGTGCCGGTGCACCGGCCGATCCGCTGCCGACCGAAATCGAGCTCGAACTCACCACCGACGATCCGTTGCCACGCACGACGCTGCGGCCCCGCGGGGAGCGCGTACCCACCCGGCGACTCGAGGAACCGCAGGCCTTGCGGCCGATCCTCGAAGCGCTCGGGGGCTGCGACGACCGGCTCGTCGTGCTCGCGGGTCATGGCGACCCGCTGCTGCATCCGCAACTGGCGGAAGTGTGCCGGTTGGTCCGGGCGAGTGGGGTGTGCGGGTTGGCGATCGAGACGTCGCTGGTCGAGCTGCCCGACGCCGCCTTGGAAGCGTTCACGACCTGCCCGGTCGACCTGGTGGAAGTGCGGCTCGACGCCAATACGGCGGAGACGTATCGGCGGGTTCACGGGCGTGATGCGTTCGATCTCGTGTTGGCGAACCTGCAACGGATCGAATCGGCCCGCCGCGCGCGACACAGCCCCGCGCCGCTGGTGGCATGCAGCCTGACGCGCTGCGCCGCGACGCTGGACGATCTCGAACCATTCTACGACCGCTGGATTCGCACGTTCGGGTCGGCATTGATCCGGGGATACAACGACTATTGCGGCGTGCTCCCCGCGGACGGGTTGTTGGCCTGCGAGCCCCCGGTTCGGGAGCCGTGTCGCCGGCTGCCCGAGCGCATGATGCTGCTGGCCGATGGCGGGGCGGTATGGTGCCATCAAGATGTTGCGGGGGTGCACCGGCTGGGCGATTGGCGTCGGGACCCGCTCACGACGTTGCGGGCCGCGGTGCCGGCGGCCGAGTCGATCCCGCCCGACCATCCCTTGTGCAGCCGGTGCCACGAATGGTACCGGCCCTAGCCCGGGCCTTTGCTGCCCGCGCTCGGCGGCCGGAGATTCCGCCGGCGCGCCGCGGGGCCGTCGCCGAGCGGGTTTACGTTTCGGTGGCCTCGGCGGCTTCCTCGCGGTCCCGCGCCTGGCGGATGTGGTCCCACTCCTCTTTGCTCAGGAGCACCTCGCGGGCCTGGCTGCCCTTGTATTCGCCGACGATTCCCGCGTCGTACATCTGGTCGATGAGCCGCGAGGCCCGGCTGTACCCGATCGTCAGGCGGCGTTGGAGCAGGCTGACCGATCCGCGCCCGCTCTGGATGATGATGTCCACCGCTTGGTCGAACAGCTCGTCGCGTTCGGTGGCGGCGTCGCCGCCGGCCTTGGGCATGCGCATCAGCTCGGGGTGGAACTCGGGCTCGCCTTGGTCGCGGCAGTGCCGCACCATGGCGCGCAGCTCGTCATCGGAGACGAACGCGCCCTGCGCCCGCAGCAGTTTCGCGCTGCCCGGCGGGAGGAAGAGCATGTCGCCCTGTCCCATGAGGGTTTCGGCGCCGTTCTGGTCGAGCACGATCCGCGAATCGAGCCGCGAGGACACGCGGAAGGCGATGCGGCTGGGCAGGTTCGACTTGATCAGTCCCGTCACCACGTTGGCCTGCGGTCGCTGCGTCGAGACGATCAGGTGAATGCCGACCGCGCGGCTTTTCTGCGCCAGCCGGCACAAGTAGAACTCGACCTCTTTGGCCGAGGTCATCATCAGGTCGGCCAGCTCGTCGATCACGATGACGATGTAGGGCAGGTGGATCGGGACGCGTCCCATGTCCTCGTCGTCTTCGATCTGCATTCGTTCGCGCAGGCCTTTTTCGCCGAGCTTGTTGTAGGCTCGGATTTCTTTCACCCCGGCTTCGGCCAGCAGGGCGTAGCGTTCGTCCATCTTCGTCGCCGCCCAATCGAGGATCCCCTCGGCCTTGGAAACCTCGGTGACGATCGGGCACATCAGGTGCGGGATGTCCTTGAACATCGCCAGCTCGACGACCTTCGGATCGACGAGGATCAGCTTGACCTCGTCGGGGGTGCGCGTCATCAGGACCGAGGAAATGATGCTCGCCACGCAGACGCTCTTGCCCGATCCGGTCGTGCCCGCGATCAGCAGGTGAGGCATGCGCGTCAGGTCGCTGACCAGCGGCTGCCCCGAGGCGTCCTTGCCCAGGTACAGTGGGATCGCGAATTTGCGGGTCCGGGGAGAAGCATGCTGGATCAAGTCCTTGAGCCGCACCTTCTCCTTGTCCATGTTCGGGACTTCGATTCCGATCGTGTTCTTGCCGGGCAACGGCGCCACGACCCGCACCGCCGGCGCCTTGAGCGCCCGGGCCATATCGTTGCTCAACGAGACGATCTGGCTCACCTTGATGCCCGGGGACAACTTGAGCTCGAATACGGTGATGACCGGCCCCGTTTCGATCGCCACCACCTGCACCGCCAGTTTGAACTCGTTGAGCGTCTGCTCGAGGATATACGCCTTCTCGCGACACAAGATTTCGATCGACTCGCGATCCACCGGATCGGGGTCTTCCAGCAGCGCAATGGCTGGCAACTCGTAGTCCGAATCGGCCGGCGAGCGGTGCGGAACCGCGCCCGCCAGCGGGGCTACCGCCGAACCCCGACCCACCTCCGTCACACGCGGTATCGTGATTCCCGCTGCCGGCGGCGTCGAAGGATCGATCGGCGGCAATTCCTCCATTTCCGCCTCGTCCGGTTCCTCCGAGAGCGGCTGTCCCCCCGCCGTGATCGGCGCGGGCCGTGTCGCGGCGGGTTCCTCCGCGGGTGCTTCCGTCACTGCGTCGATCTCGCTCTCGGCGTCCTCGTCCGGTTCGTCCGTGTCGAGCTCGAGCGCAAGTTGGCGGCCGCGCCGCGCCTTGCGATCGGGCGCCGCCGGCGCTCGGTTGGGCAGCAGGTCGCTGCCGGCGGTCGCGAGCCGTCCCGAGACGTCTGATACGCCGGATACGATGCTGGCACCGGCGCTGGCGATCATCTGTCCCCCATGACGAACGAGTGCCGGTCCGGACCGTTTGCCCACGCCCAGCACCCACCGCATGAAGCGGATCATGATGTCATCGACCGCGAGAATCAGGCCCACGACCAGCCCCGCCGCCAACAGGAGTAGTGTCCCGGGCGTTCGCAGGCGGGCTTGCAGAAAGTCGGCGACCGCAGTTCCGAGGATCCCGCCGGGG
>JALSRY010000290.1 GCA_026984555.1 Phycisphaerae bacterium | reverse complement strand
CCGAGTAGGCGTCGTTCCCGTTTCCAGTCGAGCTGTCAGAGCTGTCGGCTGTGTCGCCGGCGACCTGGTCGTCGGGCGCGGCGCAATCGTTCGGGTCGAGGGGGATCAACAGGAAGCCGCGGGTCTCCTGGGTTTCCGAACCGCGGGTCGAGCCCCAGCCGACGATCCAGCCGTCGCGGTTGATATCGCGGGCTTCGGTGAGCGTGATGTTGGGCACGAAGGTCATCCCGTCGCCGGTCTGGGTGCAGATAAGCTCGTTGAGGTCGTACATCTTGCCGTCGTGGTACAGGAACGCACGACGCTGGCCGTCGGCGTCGCTGGCCCAGCCGACGATATCGCCGTTGTCGTTGATGGCGGAAGCGGCGCTGAAGTTGCCGGCGAGCGTGCCGAGATCGATCATCGTCCCCCCGTCGTAGAAGAAGGCGTGGGTGGCGCTGCGACCGTCGTTGAGGGCGGGGTCAACGTCGGCCTCGCCGACAACCTGCCCGGCAGAGTTGATATCACGCCCCCAACTGTTGTAGCCGCCGAGCGTGCCGAGATCGGTCATAAGGGCGTTCGCGCCCGTCCCGTCATCGAGAAACCAATCGAGCTGCCCGTCGTTGTCGGTGTCCTGGGGCGTGACGAGGAAGGCGTGGTACACCGCCTTGAGCGTCGGTTCGGCGACGCCCGCGGGGGTGGCGAGGGTGTACGAATAGCCCGTGACCTCGCCGAAATCATTGACGGCCGTGGCGCTGCTGACCGGGTCGCTGTTGCTCGTGAGGGTGCCCAGGTCGATCATCAGGTCGTTGAGTCCGTCGTCGTTGTCGTCCACGAAGAAGCTGCCGTCGCGGGGCGTTTCCAGGAAAGCGTGGATGATCCCGCTGCCCGTGTCCGCCCAGCCCACGATGTGATTGCGGTTGCTGATTCCGGCGGCGGCGCTGTCGTGGGCCACACACGCCGGCGCCAGCGTGCCCAGGTTCGTCAGGGCGTCGCCGGGGTAGGGCGTGGCCAGGTCGGTGAGCACACCCGGACGCAGCACGAAGGCGTTGGTCATCGTGATCGTCGGGGGACAGTCGATCTCGATCCGCGCCGTGCCGACGATCTGCCCCGCGTTCGAGATCGCGTACGCTTCGCTGTAGTCCACCCCGAAAATGTCAGGATGTTGCAGGTTGAAATGAACCGTCCCGAACAGGTCCGTCACCACCTCGACGTGCCAGTGTCCCGCGTGACGCGTTCCGCTGGCCTCCATCCAGCCGACCACCTGCCCCGCGTCGTTGATCGAGTACGCCCGGCTCGAACCACCCTCCGCCGAGTCCAGCTCGATCAGTCGGTAGAGCGGGTCCGCCGCCCCCGCCACCCCTCCACACGCGAGCAAACCGAGCACCCCGGCGACGACAATCTCGAGACGGCGGGCGATGGTGTGGTTCCGCATGACGCTGTCCTCAATACGGGCATCGGATCGCTCGCGGCGGCACAACCCGTGCGCGGGCCCGCGGCGAACACAAAGGCTTACGCCCTTGCATCGACCATCTCGGCCAGCGTCTTTCGTCAGGCCCGAGGAAAACAAACCCCGCCACGCACGCCGCGCGGCGAGGTCCGATAGATCACCCACGTCCGCCGGCTGCCCCGTTCCTACGCCGACGCTCCCATGCCCCGCGAACCGACCCGGTACGCCGAAGCCAACGACAGCAGAAGGAAAATCACATCTACGGGACCGAACATCGTCGAGAAAAACGCTCCAAGCAATCCCCCCAGCCCCGCATCCTCGGCGGCGTTGGGGTCGTCCGGCGGCCCGTCACCCATCACCCCCGCCTGCGCGGGAGCATCGTCCGGTGCGCCCGCCGCATCGGCGAGATCCTCGGCCTCCGCCGCCGCGAGGGCGTCCTGGTCGCGGTAGTACTGCCAGCGCTCCTCGATCGCATCCGCGTCCAGTTCCTTCACCTCGCTCACCGACGCCGTGTAAGCCTCTTTCCATTGTGACTGCCACTCGCTGCTCCCCCGGCGCACACCACGCGATTCGAGCGTTTCCACCGCCATGTGATACGCCACGAACGCCCGGCGAAGCTCCGTGTCTTTCGTATCCCCGCTGAGCAGGGCGTAAACGACGAATCCGAAAATGAACGCCTTGGCAACGAGGATCGCCAGCAGCGACATGCCCGCGGCGATGATCCCCGCGGCCGAGCTGGCCTTGCGGTAGCCCATCGCCATCCCGAGCCCGACGACCGCCCCCAATGCCCAGGCCAGCACGCCGAACTCGGTCTTGCTCGCGATCCCCACCACCACCCACACACCGGCCGCGAACGCGGCGGCGATCGAAGCCAGAACGCAACCCAGCGCGAAACGGCCCGTGGACTTGGCTACGCTGCTCAGGACACCGCTACGCGCCGCGGGCGCCGCGCCGGCCGGACCCGCGAACCCACCGGCTCCCGCCGGGGGCGGCGGAGGCACCATGCCCGCCGGGGGCGGCGGAGGAGCCGGCGTGAGGTCCGCGGGCGCCGCGCTCGCCGACGTCGCGGCCTCGCCCGCCGCGAGTTGACTGAGCAGGTCCTCCTCGGCGTCGAAACCCGTGCCGCCGGCGGACGCCGCGCCGGCTGAGGCGGTGCCGGCCGACGCGGCCCGTGCAGAGGCGGCGTGGGGTGTGTCGCGAGCCGACCGGGGATGCGGAATGCGAAAAACCGTACCGCAGCCCGGACACTTGCCTTTCTTGCCTGCCGCCGAAACCGCGAATTTCAGCTTCTTACCGCACGACGAACATAGAATGCGCACGTGAGAAGGAGCCCGAGAGGACTGAGAAGGGGATCGAGAGGACATCGATGTCTCCGTAGCGTGAGGCGAGAAGGCCGCACGGAATAGAAACAAGACTGGTGCTTTTCGTATCGTACCAGGCACCCCCTGATACTGCAATGGGGTTTGTACCTCAAATCGCCGCGGGGAGTGAGCATCGTCACGCGGAGTGAGCATCGCCGCGGGGAGTGAGCATCGCCATCGCGGGTACATCAGGTCGTGGCGCCCTGCTGCGGTATCCTGCCCAAACGCCCGCGCATGGTGCGTGGTGCATGGCACCCGACCAAGAACTCGAACTTGGTTGACGGCGTTCGGTAGCACCCGGCACTGTCCTGCTGAGCGGCCAGCGTCGTTCAGGTGACTAATGACCAACGCGAAATAGCGAGGAGACAAAAATTATCACTTTTGTTGCGCAGCTTCTGCCTGGTTGACGCACGTACAGTTGTATGGTTGCCGGTGCCCGA
>JALSRY010000289.1 GCA_026984555.1 Phycisphaerae bacterium | reverse complement strand
TCGGTTCGCGCCGAGCATACCCGTTTTGCCCCGCAGATCAAACCTCCATCGCCCCGATTTGTGCTGCCCGCGCGGAGCGCGCGCATCCGCCCCTCTCCCGGCGAGTCACGCCGCCCCCAAGGCCCTCCGCGACGGTCCCCCGCCCGAGCGACTCCCATGCGAAGCGGTCTCCGCCGGGCGTTGACAGATACCGGCGGGGGCGTTTTGCTACCCGGACTGACCGACCCTTACGGAGATTCCAGACATGATCGACCCACGCATCACCAAACTCGCCGATGTTCTCGTCAATTACTCCTGCGCGGTACAACCGGGTGAGAAAATCCTGCTCGAAGCCATCGACGTCCCCCACGAATTCGCGACGGAGGTGGTGCGCATCGCCGCCGAGAAGGGCGCCATGCCGCTGGTGCTGCTCAAGAGCAACCAGGTCGATCGCATGTTGCGCATGCACGCGCGACGCGAACAGTTCGAGTTGATCGCGCAGGTCGAAAACCTCCAGATGCAAAACGTGCAGTGCTATATCGGCGCCCGCGGCAACCACAACGTCGCCGAGCTCTCGGACGTTCCGCAAGAAGGGATGAAAATCTACGAATCGACCGTCTGGAAGGACGTGCACATCGAGACGCGCGTCAAGAAGACCCGCTGGGTCGTGTTGCGCTGGCCCAGCCCCAGCATGGCCCAGCTCGCCGACATGTCCACCGAGGGATTCGAGGACTTCTACTTCCAGGTCTGCACGATGAACTACGCCGCCATGAGCCAGCGCATGGCCGCGCTGAAAAAACGCATGGAATCCACCGACCAGGTCCACATCAAGGGCCCCGGCGACACCGACCTGACCTTCTCGATCAAGGGCATCCCCGCCATCCCCTGCGACGGTAAGCTCAACATCCCCGACGGCGAGGTCTTTACCGCCCCGGTCAAGACCAGTGTCAACGGCGTCATGCACTACAACGCCCCGACGCTCTATCGCGGCGTCACCCACGAAGACGTGCGGCTGGTCTTCCGGGACGGCAAGATCGTCGAGGCCACCAGCTCCAACACCGCCAAGCTCAACGAAGTGCTCGATAGCGACGAGGGCGCCCGCTACGTCGGCGAGTTCGCGATCGGCCTCAACCCCTACATCCTCAAGCCGATGAAGGACATCCTCTTCGACGAAAAAATCTGCGGCTCCGTCCACTTCACCCCCGGCGCCAGCTACGACGAGGCCCCCAACGGCAACGACAGCGAAGTTCACTGGGACATGGTGCTGATCCAACGCGAGGACTACGGCGGCGGCGAGCTCTACTTCGATGGCGAGCTGGTCCGCAAGAACGGACTCTTCGTCGTCGACGACCTCAAACCGCTCAACCCGGAGGAGCTCAAGCAGGCGTAAACCAACCCGGCCGCCACGCCGCCCGACACCGGCCGCATCCCGCCGCATCGACCGGAGGCCAGCCGCCCGCGCGGCCGGCCTCCTTTTTTCGCCCGCCGCGTCTCGGGAAACACCTTCGCGACACCGCCGGCCGCGGCGCTACGCCGCGGGGGGGGCGTCCTGTCGCTGTTTGGCGCGCTGGCCACGCGCCGCGAAGAACACCCCGATCTCGAACAACAAGTACATCGGCACCGACAACAGCAGGTGACTCAGCAGGTCCGGCGGTGCGATCATGCCGGCGAGAACCACGATCACGAGGATGACCACCTTGCGATATTGGCGCAGTGTCTTGAGCGACACCAGCCCGCTGCGCACGAGGAACACCACGACCAGCGGCATCTGGAACGCGATGCCGAACGCGATCGTGAAGATCAACACGAAGCTCAGGTATTCGCCGATACGAAAATGCGTCGTGACCAGCGCCCGGTGGCTGTCGCGCAGCATCTGGACCGAGTACGTTTCGTCGGCACCGCGCAGTTTGAGCTTGCGGTCGAAGGCATTGAACCACACCGCCCCCGTGGGCGGATCGTTGGGATCCTCCTCGTAGATCGGGACGGACGGCGCCTCGCGAATCGCCGGCTGCGACGCCGGAGCCTCCGCCCCGCTCCCGCCCAACAACGCCCGCTCCAGCGCCGTCGGCTTGGCGTTGGGCAGCGGCAACCAGCCACTGAAACCCACCAGGAAATTCAGCGACACGACCAGCGCGAACATGTACATGAACACCACGCCGGTCAGAAACAGCCCCACACTCAGCGGGATCAGCTTGCGCACCCACTCCTTTTCTTTCGGATAGAGCCCCGCGGCGACGAACGACCACAACTGGTAGATGATGTACGGCCCCGAAATCACCAGCGCCGCGAACACCACCACCTTGATGTAGATCAGGATCGCCTCGATCGGACTCGTCGCCAGAAAACTGTCGGGCTGCCCGTGGCGTCGCAACGCCAGCACCACCGGCCGGGCGATCAACTCCAACAGGTACTTCGCCGGCCAGATGCACGCGATGCACGCCAGTACGAACGCCAGCAAGCTACGCACCAAACAGCCGCGCAGCTCGTCCAGGTGTTCGCCGATCGTCATCCGGCGTTCCAGAACCGGGTCGCGCTGAGTCTCCGGGGAGTCTGTCATGGTCGAAATGATAGCGACGCGCCGGCGGGCGTACAGCGAACGCCGCCCCGGCGCCTCTCCTTCCTACGCGCGCGCCTTGCCCAGCGCGATCCGGACCACGGTCACGAGCACGTAAGCGGACCCGGCGAGAACGATGATCGTCGCCCCCGCCGGCAGATCGGGTCGGTAGCTCAGCGCCAGCCCGGCACTGGTGAACAGCGTGCTCAGAACCGCCGCCAGCGTCATCATCTGCGCCAGCGTTCGCGTTACATACCCGGCGATCGCCACCGGCAGCGTCAACAACGCGATGACCATGATGATCCCGACCACCTTGACCAACAGCACCACCGTCAGCGCGGTCAGGCACAGCAGCAGCAGGTAATAAAACTCGGTACGCACGCCGCGCAGCCGTGCAAACGTCTCGTCGAAGCACACCGCCAGGAACCTGTTGTACAGCAGGATGCCCAGCGCGACGACGATGACGTCGAGCACGCCGATGAGCCACAGGTCGGTCCGGGTCACGAGCATGATGTCGCCGAAGAGGTAGCTCATGACGTCCTGGTTGTAGCCGGGCGTGCGATAGATGAACAGCACCCCCACGGCCATACCGACCGCCCACACCGCGCCGATCACCGTGTCCTCGCGTTGGCGCGCGTACAGCGTGACCAGCCCGATCACCACCGCGGCCAGCAACGCCGCGGCCGTCGCCCCGTAGAGCG